>BEIG01000012.1 GCA_002898795.1 bacterium HR30
GCCGTGCGCCCCTACCATCGCCCGGAGGCGTTGTGGCTGGCGAGGCAACGTGGGTGGTAATGGGAACTAGGGCGCACTGCCGTGCGCCCCTACCATCGCGCGGAGGCGTTGTGGCTGCCGAGGCAATGTGGGTGGTAATGGGAACACGGGCGCACTGCCGTGCGCCCCTACCATCCCCCGGAGGCGTTCTGGCTGGCGAGGCAGCGTGGGTGGTAACGGGAACGAGGGCGCACTGCCGTGCGCCCCTACCATCGCGCGGAGGCGTTGTGGCTACCGAGGCAACGTGGGTGGTAATGGCAACGAGGGCGCACTGCCGTGCGCCCCTACCTCCACCACCACCAACGTCGCAATCGCCGCACCCACGCATCGTTGGTGCACGCCGTTTTTAGGTTGCGGCAGCCATGGTGGTGCGCAGAAGCCTCCTTGCGGCGACATCGCCAACGAACGCGAACATCGCCAGCGGCAGGAACACCCACTCCAAAGACTTCGCCGCGGTTTGCCTTCCGCGAGCGCGGCTGGCCACGATTTCTTCCGGGCTCGGGTCGAGCCGGCCTCCGGTTTCCCGCGCGAGGATCTCGAGTAACGACCGATTCGGCTCGCGCACTTCCTCGCCACTGCCGCTACTCTCCCGGGGAAAGTAAACAGCAAAGCGACGCTCCTCCAACGCGCGCCCTCGAGAACGCAACAGCACCGTGAGTTCCCCCGGCAAGCCTGCCGCGCTCCTAGCGGTAGCCACGAGTTTCCCTTCTCGAGCCGGCAAAAAGCGCAAATCTTGCACTTGCTCGCCTATCACCAACCGCCCCAAGGCCTCCTCCGGCGCTGCGGACCCAAAACTCTCGAGCCAAATCCGCCAGCTACCCGCGGCCGCAGGTTCGACCCCGACGGCCACATCGCGAGGCGAGATTTCTCGCAAGAGCCAGCGCAACAACTGCGCCCACAACTGCGAGCTTTGAGGCCAGGCAAGCCAGGGCTCGGCTCCTTCGCTCCAACCCGCCGTGAACGTCACCGCACGACCCGCACCATAGTTCCACGCAGCGAGAAGGGGATCGGCGCGCTCCCCCTGCGTTGCCCGCAACCAAGGCTCCGCATCGGGCTTCAAGCGCGTGTAGGCATAACCAAGCAGCGGCGGAGCACTGTCCCAAGCAATGCCCTGCAATACTTGCGTGCGCTGCGCTGGCCGAGCCGTGACCACGCTCTCCCCGCGGGGCTTTTGCGTGATCACCCGGCTCGTGTCCTGTAACAACAACTGCGGTAGCTCGCTGGCGTCGCGCGCATGGTAAAATTTGCCACCCGTGCGGTCCGAGATCGACCGCAAAAACTCGAGATTCACCGTATCGTCGCCGATGCGGATCGTGGTCACGCTGACACCCGCCTGTTCCAGCGCCTGAAGAACCGGCTCGTGCTCTGCCGCCGAGCGGTTGGTGTCGCCATCGGTCAGCAGGATAATGTGGCCCAGACGAGCGCGATTCCGAGCCAGTTCGGCGCTCGCCCGTTTGAGCGCGTCGTAAAAATCCGTTCCGCCGCCTGGTTGCAGTCGCGCCACGTTGTGCTCGAGCAAGCCCCGGTTTTCCGCCAAAGGCGCCAAGGGGGCCACCTCGTACATCTGCGAATCGAAGGCAATGACACCGACACGATCGCTGTCGCGCAGTTGCGAGATCAGCGCCAACGCAGCACGCCGTGCGTAGGAAAGCTTGGATTCCTCCTCGCTGCGCCGCATGCGATCGTGAATGTGGTAGCCCATGCTGTTCGAGCGATCGATGAGCAACACCAGCGACAGTGGCTCGCGTTCCGGGCGTGGGGGCCGCCGCGCCTCGAACGTCACCGGCAGTAAGCTGGCCAACGCGGTCGACTTCAACCGCAAATCGCCAAAGGTCGTTTCCCCACCCACGACCAGAAACCCGCCGCCTCGTTCGACATAGCTGCCCAGTTCCGACCAAACCCCTGGCGGGATCTTGCTCGTAGGCTCCTCCCAAACGACGGCGTGGTACGCATCCCAGTCTACCGCGCGCTCGCGCACGGCATCGGGCGCGATGCGGCGCACTTCGAATTGCTGCGCCCGTGCCGTCGCGACGAGCGGAGAATGGCTGCGCTGCGTGATCAAGAGCACACGCGGAGCTGCGGTCAACGAGAGATTCGCACTGGCGCGGGCGACCGAAGTGAAATATCCGCCGCTCGAAGGCTCGACTTCCAAACTCACTCGGTACGCACCCGGCTCTGCTCCCTTCCATTCCAAGATGACCGGAACCATTCCCGGCTGCAGCTCCACGGTTCTGGTTTCGGCAAGCGCCTCGTTCACCCACAGCCGTAACTTCGCTGCCTGCTCGTGCCCGCGGTGCACAAGCAATGCTCGCACCGGCACCACGGTGTGCGCCGGCGCAACCTTAGGCACAACCAGTTGGGCAACCTCCGTGACCCGCTCCGAGCTCTGTGGCGGAATGGGCACGTACACGGGCACCCGCATGCTTTGCAACACGGGGATCAAGCTGCGCACGTCCCCGCGGGTTTCGTTGCCGTCGGTGAGGAGCAAAATCTTCCGCTCGCGTCCATCCGGCAAAAGACCACGCGCAGTCTCGAATGCCGCGCTCAAGTCCGTTGCCTCGGGCTCGGGGGCGAACCCCAAGGAATCCGCGAGCGGAGCTGCGTCGGGCCAACGGGCTACCCGTGCCTGACCGGCAAAGACGACGATGCCGAGCTCGTCTTTAGGGCTCCGGCGCCGATCGACCTCGCGGAGAAACCGCTCCTGCCACGCACGGCCGGAATCGTCGATGCTCGCAGAGCGATCGACTAGCACCACCAAGGTCGCCGGCAGCTCCGGCAGCGGCACGCGCAAATGTACTCCGGCCAATCCGGCCACCGCAGCCACCCACGCGACACACCGCAACGTAACAACCAACGGCGACCAGCCAGCTCGATATTTCCCCCAGTACAGGAACCAACCAACCCCGAGCAACGCAAGGAGTGCCAAGGGGTTCATCGCCCCGAGGGTCACTTCGCTGGCGCGCGACCATACGTAGTACCAGCTCATCGCGTTACTCCCGAAGCAAGCCGGCTTGCAATCCAGGCTTCGAACAGCAGCAGCACCAATGCCGCAGTAAGCACAGCCTTACCCCAAGGAACTCTCTCGGTTGCCGCCAGCACCGATGGCCCAGTGGATGGTGCGCTCGCTGCGCGAAGCTTCGGTGCAATGTCCCCTTCCCGAGGATCGGCCGCTGCGACGTGAACAGAGGCTGTTCCCTTCGGACCATGGAATTCGTAATGGCCTCGCCAATGCGGAACGAAGCTTTCCGTCCCCGAGGGCAATGGATGCTCTTCCCCGTTGGGAAGACGCACCACTGCTGGACTACCAACCGCCAGCGGCCAAGCCTGGCCCACCGGCCACACCGAGGCAGCAGGTTCCGCGGGTTTGAGCCAGGCCAGGCTCTGCAACAAGAACACGGCCAGCGGAAAGCCTTCCGAAGTGAGCAATGGTTCCCGCACCGGATCGAAAGCCCACCACACCTGCCGCCCTGGCGCTTCACTGGTCCAAGCGACGGTAACGAGCTCGTCCCCCGCCTTGCCCCACAGCAGTGGGGCGGCATTGCCCGAAACCTCGATGGCGCGAACCCTGGTGAGTGGCATGGGGAACGCCGGTGTCCATCCCGCGAAAATCGGGTGACGTGCGTCCCAGGCAACGAGCTTTACCTCGCGGAACGACCGGCCTGATTGCCCTGCGACCCGAGCTGGGGGATCAACCACCAAGGCTGGATGAGGAAAATCTTCGGGCGGACGCACCCGGTGGAACAAATACACATCGGCCTCTCCCCCACCCGTAGCGCAGCCGCGAGTGTCGAACCGAAGGTTCCGGGCGGCAGTACTCAACAACTGGAGTTCCGGCCATCGATCCAGTTGTGGCGAGACCAAGCACACCCGCAAAGAATCCGTTTCCGGCACGTAAACGCTAGCTTCGTTATCGGCCGCCAATAAATCCGGAACCAAGAGCCTTGCCGAAACAACTCCTGCACCCACAAGCGGCTGCACGACCGTTTCCGTTTGTCCCGCCTCGAGCGTGAATCCCTTCTGCAGCAAGGGCTGCCCCTCTCTCTCCAACAACAAAAGCCCGTGCTTGGCCGTACTACCGAAGTTCCGCACCCGCAAAGCGAGTTCCGGCCGCGCGCCAGTTTGCCAACGCGGCTGGGTTATTTCCAAGCCTTCGATCCCGACATTGTCGTCGCCAACGCCTACGGGAAATAACTGTGCGTGGGCAATCAAAGCCGCAGGCAAATCGGCGTCGGCAAAGTCGCTGAACACAGCCACTTGCCCGCGTGGCTCCGCTGCCTGCACCAGGGAATGCGCGAGCGATAGTGCCTGCGCCAAACGGCCCCCACTGTCGTAAGGCTTCAAAGCCGCGAGCGAGCGCCGTACCCCTTCCAAGTCGTTAGAGAAGGGAACCAACAGTTCCGCTTGTTCCGCTACGGACACCAGAGCCACTTGGTCGCCGGGCTTCAACGAAGATACGTAGCGGTCGGCTTCGGCTTTGGCGGCCTCGAAGCGCGTGCCTGCCCCGTACCTTGCCTGCATGCTCGCTGTACGATCCAACACCAGCACGTGCCGCTGCGGCAGCGAAGGGGCTGGCCGCTCCACGTACGGGCCCGCCAAAGCTGCCACCAAGGCCAACAAGGCCAGAAGTTGTAACAGCAGCAAAGGGTCCCACCGGCGCCGCCGCGGCGGAGGCAACTGCGGCCACAAAAACACCGCGGGCACGATGCGAGCGGGCTGGCGCTGCGGGCGCAAGAACAAATACAGGAGCACCAGTGCCAAGCTCGCGAAAATCCAACCAATGGGGTCGGTAAAGCCCATCGTTGCCCTCGACAGAACTTCGTCAGCCGACAATTCCGGCGTGCACTAGAGCTCCGAACAAACAAGAGTCCAAACCCGCGTCAGGGTCGACGTGCACGTAATAGAAGCCGTGGCGGTGGCAGCTATCGCGCAACTCGGCTTGGTGGTGCACCAAAACCTCGCGGTAACGAGCCCGCGTTGCGCTATCCCAAGCGAGGGTTCGCTCCTCGTTCGTCTCGGCGTCGCGCACGGTCAACACACCACTGGGCCAATCCCATTCGAAATGGCTCCGAGGCAAAATTTGCAGGGCAACCACGGCCAAACGCCGTGCGGCCAATAAGGCCAGGGCGCGGCTAACCTCTTCTACCGGGTAGTAAAAATCGGAAAGGACAATGCTCACACCGGGCACCAGAGGCTGCGACAAAAAGCTTTCGAGCGCCAAACGTAAGTCCACGCGACCCGAGGGGCGAACCGCCTCCACGAAGCGTGCCGCCTCCAAGGCTTGCCGGCGGTGGCGCCACACCGGTGAGCGACGACAGGAAGAAGCCCCGCCCCCGAGCAGGCCGATCATCACGGGTTCGTGTCGGCGCAAACAAATGTAGGCCAGCGACGCAATCAGTTGGCGGGAGAAAGAAAAGGCACTCACCCCGCTACGAACGGACACGTCCATGGAAGCCGACGTATCCAGGAGCAAGTAGGTGGCGCTTTCTCGCTCGGCTCGGAACACGCGAAGAAGTAGTTCGTCCGTGCGCGCGTAAGCGTTCCAGTCGAGGTAGCGCAAATCGTCGCCCCACGTGTACGGGCGAAAGCCATGCACCTCGAATCCATACGGGGCCAAGGCACCGCGGGCGCGCTGGGCGCCTTCGCGCAAGGCAGTTGGCCGCGGCACGACCAACTGCACGCGGTCGAGCTTGCGTAAGAACTCCGGGTGAAACAACGGCGGTTCCGCTCGTGGCGCACTGGGGTTCGGTCGGTTGGGTTTTCGCCAAGGCCACGGCATACGGGCTTCACGTGCGCAGTCGCCGAGCGCGGGCCAAGATGCCTTCGATCAAGGAACGTGGCTCGATACCGTCGGCCAAGGCCGCAAAATTTACCACCAAGCGATGGCTGAGCGCCGGCACCGCAACAGCATCCACGTCTTCGTAAGTCACGTGCACACGGCCGTCCAACAGTGCTCGCACTTTCGCCCCCAGCAACAAAGCTTGGCCACCGCGCGGGCTGGCACCGAAGCTGACGTACCGATTGATCGGCTCGTCTGCCGCTAGAGGCGCATCCCCGGCGGGAAGGAACTTGGAGGTCGTGGGGATCGTGGCGCGTACCAATGCAGCCGCATACGACTCGATTTGCGGCGCCACCATCACTTGCCGCACCAGCGCACGCAGGCGCTCTACCTCGTCGGCCGCAACCGCGGCATCGAACAACGGCGATAAATGCGGTTCGCTTTCTCCCGTGGTGCGTGCGAGGATTCTTCGAAGCTCGTCGTGCGATGGGTAACGCAACACTACTTTGAACAAAAATCGGTCGAGCTGCGCTTCGGGGAGAGGATAGGTTCCTTCCATTTCGATGGGATTGAGTGTGGCCAAGACGAAAAACGGACGCGGCAGCGGATACGATTGGCCTGCCACCGTCACCTGCAGCTCGGCCATGGCTTCGAGCAAGGCCGACTGCGTTTTCGGCGTGGCACGATTGATTTCATCCGCCAACAGCACGTGCGTAAATAAGGGTCCAGGCTGGAAGCGAAAAGACCGTCGGCCGTCTTCCTCGACCAAAATGCGCGTCCCGGTAATGTCGGCCGGCATCAAGTCGATGGTAAACTGCACGCGCGCAAAGCTGAGATTCAACAGCTCGCCCAAGCTACGAACGATGAGCGTCTTTCCGGTTCCCGGTAGCCCCTCGATCAGCACGTGTCCGCCCGCAAAGAAAGCGATCAAAATCAGTTCGAGGTGCTCTTCGTGTCCGACGATTACGCGCCCCAGCTCCGAGCGCATGCGCGCGAAGGTATCAGCAAAAAACTGTACGTTGCGTTGGGGGGTGGTCATGGCTGCCAAGACCGGTAGAATAGCTGCCGGGCCAGCAGCTCGTACTCTGGGGGGAGCAAAGGTTTCTGCAAGGATGGCGACTCGGAAGAGGAGCTCGTGCCTGCGGCAAGGGTATCCTCGGCCACCTGAGTGCCCCGAGCTGCGTTGCCTTGGCGCTGCCCTTTGCCGCGCACCACGCTACTCACCGGCAACTGCACCACTAAAGGTTCCGCACCGCGCCCGGGGGCAACTTCGGTGGTTGCGTCCGCTTGGCCGTACAAACCCGCACCGTCGGTGCCGCTACCGGCCGCTCCTTTTTGACCCGAGTGTGGTTGCGACGGCTCGGGGGCAGACTCGCGGCTATCGCTCGGCCGCGGTCCACCCTCGCCGCGCTGCCCGAAGCGATTTGGTTCGAGTTGCGCCGCGAGAGAGGAGCCCGCGCCCGCATCTGTTTTTTGCTCTGACTCGAATTTTCCCGGCTGGGACTTTGCCTCTGCCTTGCCAACCTTCCTCACCGGGCCACCTTGCGTTTCGCCCCGGCCAACACCGCCGGCGGTGTGCTCGTTAGCACGCTCGCCTGCCGTCGCGTCTCTGGGCACTTGCCCAGTGCGTGCGGAGCGCACACCACTGGAGCCTCGGCCATCGGAAGCTCTTCCGCTTTCTGCCCCGGCGTTTGCGTCGGCGACCTCGGCAGTTGCCTCGCTATCGAACGAGTTTTCCGCTTCCGCGCTTGCATCCCCTTGGTCGCGATTCTCTCCAAGAACTGCCGAAGCATGCTCTTGATTGGTGCGACTGCGCTCACGCTGCTCGCCGCCCACGGCGGAAAGCGATGGTTTCGCGCTAACCGCGCTCGATGTGCTTTTTCGTTCCGCTGGTGCTGCAGGTAGGTTGGTCCACGCCAAGGCGAACGCCAACACTCCAGCGACAACGGCGGCCACCGGTTTTAGCGGTCGCCAAGGAACAAGGTTGCGAGGTTGGTAGCGCGAGGACAACTGCAGAAGCTGCAGTAGCAGAACGGAAAACAGCGGCGATCGCTTTGGCGCCTCTCCGAGCGCCGCAAACGTGGACAAACGAAATTTCAACCGGGCTTCGCGATCCACCCAAGCAGCGACGCTTTGCCCATCGAGCCCACGCTCGCGGAGCGCGCTCGCCAACGAAGCCACCACGACGGTCAGGGCCAGGAAAAGTGCCAATGACCAAGTTGGGTAAGTGGCAACCGTTTGCCCCCCGTCCCACCACACCACGAGGGCCGAGAAACCCAGCGTGCACCCCAGCGCGTATCCCAAGGCGTGCAGGCGGGCACGCATCCTTAGTCGCCACAAGATCGCGCGCAGCCGCTCTTCGATGTCACGCGCACTGAGGGAAAGAGCCGCCATGATTCCAACTCGCCTCGGGAACATAGTCGACACCTTCGCAAGTGTTCAACATGAAAGAAGAGCGCTGCCGTACGCTTCCGCGCACAATCGATTCTTGCCTGAAGGAACGCCCGATGCACCCTGGCCCTGCTTGACCTTTTCCCGTTCTCGTGTTGCCCCATGGAGCCTCCATGGCTCCCAGTCGCTCGCAGGCACGCGGACAAGGATGCGATCGCGGAAATCCACAGCGGCGCGGTTCGGCAACGCGAGGTTCCGCCGCGGCCCTCCTTCGCCTCGACCCGGCTGAGATTCGTTGGTTTCGCCGGCGCTTGCTCCGTTGGTACCGCAAGTACGCGCGCCCTTGGCCCTGGCGAGCTTCGGCAAATTCGTACCACGTGTGGGTGGCCGAGGTGATGCTTCAGCAAACCCGGGTCGAAGTGGTGGCCAAGGCGTTTCCACGGTTTCTTGCGCGGTTTCCTTCGGTAGCGGACCTCGCCCTGGCACCGCTCGAAAATGTGCTCGCGGTGTGGTCGGGGCTCGGCTACTACACGCGCGCTCGCAACCTGCACCGTGCAGCGCAGTGGCTCTGGAAACATGGTTACAGGGAGTTCCCGCGTGAACCCTCTTTGGCGCGAGCCCTTCCAGGGGTCGGCCCCTATACCGTAGCGGCCGTGCTCTCCATTGCTTACAACCAGCGCCTGGCTGCCGTCGACGCCAACGTGCGGCGCGTGCTGGGCAGAGTGACCGGCAACCCCAGCGCAACCAAGAACGGAAAGCTCGCTCAGGCAATCGCCGTAGCCCTGCTCGACCCCCATGCACCTGGCGACTGGAACCAAGCATTGATGGAGTTGGGTCAGCGACTGTGCATTCCTCGCACCCCACAATGTCCGGCGTGTCCGTGGCAACCGCGTTGCGCCACCGCACGAAGTTCCGTAGCCCTCAGGATTGCGGCGCCACGCCGCCGCGGGCCAGGCAAGTCGCCCATCGAGCTCGTTGCAGATCTCGTCTTCGATACGCGGGGGCGCATCGTGGTGGAAAGAGGCGTTTTCCCCTACCTTCGGCACCTGTGGGTTCCGGTCTTGCACGAGGCGCAAGCGTCCGCTGCTGGGCTTGCCCCTAGTCGTGGCCAATCTCTCGGCACGTTTCGCCATGCCATTGGCAAGCGGCAGTTTCGTGTGTCGGTGTACCTGCGGAAACTTTCGAACCAAAAAGCAACCCGATTCCTCCACGACGTGCCGGCACCCGGAGAACGACGGCTGGTGACACCGAAAGAGCTCGAACACCTGGGGCGTTCGTCGTTGCTGCTCAAATCTTGGCAGTTGTGGGTGCGGCAATTAGCGCGCGGCGGTGTTGCGTTTTCCGAGGCGAACCAGTAACGGCCAGCAAGGACGAGGGAAGCATGCGCAAATATCGGGTCATTCAGTGGGCTACGGGTCATGTCGGGAAACACGCTCTGCGCGCCATTGCGCAGCATCCGGAGCTGGAGCTGGTTGGCGTGTGGGTCTCGAGCCCGCAAAAGGTCGGGCGCGATGCTGGCGAACTTTGCGGCATTGGCGCTACGGGGGTGAAAGCGACCAACGACTTCGACGCTTTGCTAGCCACCGAGGCCGACTGCGTGTGTTACACTGGGGCGACCGACGACCGCCCGACGGAAGCCATCGAAGACATGTGCCGCATGCTCGCCGCGGGCAAAAACGTGGTCACGAGTTCCTTCGTACCTCTGATCTATCCTTGGCACGTGATTCCAGCCTTCGCGCGGCAACTGGAAGATGCCTGCCGCCAGGGGCAGACGAGTTTTTACTGCTCGGGGATCGACCCTGGATTCTCTCCCGACGTGCTCCCCATCACACTATCGAGCCTGTGCGAACGGATCGATTCCATCCGTGCACAAGAAATCTTCAACTATGCCACTTACGATCAGCCGCACACGCTCTTCGAAGTCATGGGCTTCGGCAAGCCCCCGGGCACACCGGTACCCCTGTTTGCACCCGGCGCGCTGTCGATGGCGTGGGGTGCGTCGGTACGCATGGTAGCCGACGCGTTGGGAGTCGAGCTCGACGGCATCGAGCAACGGCATGAAGTGGAGGTGGCCCCGGAGGATTTCGAAATTTCCTGCGGTGCCATCCGCAAGGGTACGGTGGCGGCGTTGCGCTTCGAAGTCATGGGCATGGTACGAGGCGAGCCGCGCATCGTGGTGGAGCATGTCACGCGTTTGCGCGACGACTTGGCCCCTCACTGGCCGCAAGGCGTGGGGCCGGGGACGTACCGGGTAACCATCGAGGGCATGCCGTCGCTGCGCTGCGACTTACAGGTGGGGTTTCACAGTGCCGATCACAACATCGATGGCTGCGTGGCCACAGCAATGCGTTTGGTGCACGCCATTCCCGCGCTTTGCCAGGCAAACCCCGGTGTGAAAACTTATCTCGATCTGCCACTCACACCTGGCCGCCATGCGCTTCGTTGAGCCGAACCTGCGCGAGGCTCGCGACGGGCGAGTTCCTGGCGTTCGGGCTTTTGCGTTGGCAGAATCTCGAAGCGCTCAAGCTTGGCGGCACGAAGGTGACCTTGGCAGCGCGCGCCAATCTCGTTGCTGTGGCCCTCGTTTCTTGCGCGACAGTTCGATATAAGGGCGCCGTGTCGCAGCAGCCCACAACACACTTGTTCAGCCGTGGACGTGGCAAGCGGCAGCGTCCACGGCAGACGAAAATCCACACAGGAGTTGTGTGGCGGAGCGGTGCGAGGGCGGTCTTCTCCTGTGCAAAAGCTCGAGGAGACGCGAAATGACAGATACGGTGCATCGTTTTGCCCCCCGTCATTTGGTTTGCGGGTTCGTGTCGCCGTACCAAGTGATGCAGCAGGGCACCCTGCGGCTCGTCAAGGGCCGAGGTATTTATGTGTGGGATCAACATGGCCGCCGGTATATCGACGGTCTCGCTTCGCTGTGGAACGTCGCTGTGGGTCATGGCCAGCCGAGCATCGCACGGGCCGTTGCCCGGCAGATGAACCACTTGGCTTATGCCCCCACGCTTCTTGGTTTTTCCTCTCAGCCGGCCGAGGAGCTTGCGCGGCGAATTGTCCAGCTCGCGCCTCGCGGGCTGACCCGGGTGCTGTTCACCTCGGGAGGATCGGAAGCCAACGAATCCATCATTCGCCTGGTGCGACTGTACTGGCGACTTAAAGGGCACCCGGAAAAATTTCGCATTGTTACCTTGAACCGGGGCTACCACGGGTCGTCCACGGGTGCCGCCAGCCTGACTGGCCTTCCTTACTTCCACCAGTACTACGAACCCCTCATGGAGGGCGTGCTGCGGCTGCCGCGCCCGCACTGTCGGCGGTGCGAACTGCAACTCGAGCACCCCTCCTGCGAGATTGCCTGCGCCAACGAACTGGAGCAACTGATCCAGCGCGAGGGGGCGCAAACGATCGGAGCGGTGCTGATCGAGCCCGTCCAAGGTGTCGGCGGTGTCATCGTACCTCCCGAGGGCTACCACCAGCGACTGCGCGAGATTTGCTCGCGCTACGACATCTTGCTCGCTTGTGACGAGGTGATCACCGGCTTTGGCCGCTTGGGTTACCCTTTTGGCATCCAGCGCTGGCGGGTCACACCGGATCTGATCTCATTCGCCAAGGGAGTGACCAGCGGCTACCTGCCACTCGGCGGTGTGCTCTTGAGCGAGGAAATTTACCGAACCCTCGTGCAAGCTGGCCCCGAATTTTCTTTGCACCACGGCTTTACCTATTCTGGGCATCCAGCGGTTTGCGCTGCGGCTTTGGCGAATTTGAACCTGATGCGAAGGCGCCGATTGATGTCGCGTGCGCGACGCCTGGAAGCTTACCTGGCAAACCTTTTGGAACCGCTCAAACGGCACGGGGTGGTGAGAGAAATTCGCGTGATCGGACTCATGGCTGCAGTGGAATTCGAGAGCAGCCAGGTGCCAACGGCGAGCGGGCAGTGGCCACTCGCGGTGCAAGTGCGGCAGGCATGTTTGGAGCGAGGGCTCATCGTGCGAGCTAGTGGCGACGTGGTTGCGGTATGCCCGCCCCTGGTGGTGAAAACTTCCGAGCTCAAGCAAATCGTCGACACCATCGACCGGGCCATCGAGGCGGTGGTGACTAACGCCAAGGAGTCGGCTCGGCAGTCGACCCGTGCCAATGGTTGAGCAGGCGGCAGCAAGCTCCTACACGTAAGGGTCATGCGACCGAAGATTTACGTGGACGGCCAGGAGGGTACGACCGGTCTGCGCATCCGCGACTGGCTGTCGTGGCGAGGCGACCTGGAGCTAATCGTTTTGCCGCACGCGCGGCGCAAAGACCCTGAAGCTCGTTACGAAGCGATGGCCGCTGCGGATGTCGTCATTCTCTGTTTGCCCGACGAGGCCGCGCGCGAGGCTGCCCACTGGGCCACCAAAGCGGGAACGCGGCTGATCGACGCGAGCACTGCCCATCGAGTGCATCCGGAATGGGTGTACGGGCTTGCGGAGATCGGACCGGAACAAGAAGCCGCCATTCGCGGCGCGGAGCGCGTGGCCAACCCAGGGTGCTATGCCACAGCCTTTATCCTTTTGCTTCGCCCGTTGATCGACCGGGGGTTGGTCGACCCCAAAGCGCCCATCGTTTGCCATGCCCTTTCCGGGTACTCGGGAGGAGGCCGGGCACTGATCGAGCGGTGGGAGGACCCGCAAAAAGGGCTCAGCGCCCTACCTTACGAGGCTCCGTACGCCTTGCAACGCGTGCACAAGCACGTGCCGGAGATGACCCGTTACACCGGACTTGCCACCGAGCCGTACTTCGAACCAGCCGTGGGGCCGTTCCGATGCGGTATGCGCGTGCAAATTCCGTTACATGCGCACTTACTCCAGGGTTCTCCCCGCGACGTCTGGGAAACGTTGGCCGAACGTTACGAAGGGCAACCGTTCGTGCGCTTGCAACCTTACACGGAAAATGGCGACTTGGACGAAGAAAGCTTGAGCCCCCTGGCTTGCAACGACACGAACCGCATCGACTTGCACGCCATCCCACACCCTTCGGGTCACGTTCTACTCGTGGCGATTCTCGACAACCTTGGGAAAGGGGCCGCCGGCAACGCCATTCAAAACCTCAATCTCATGCTGGGACTGCCCGCCCATACCGGTCTGCCCTCGTAGCGGCTGCGACGGGCAAGCCTCACCGTGCGTCCGTAGGCACGTGGAATGACCGTACCGCCGCGCAAGAAGCCACTTAAGTCGCCACGTGCCTCCGTAGGCACGTGGAGTGACCCGAGCTGCCTTTTGCCTGGACCCGATAGCTCACGGGCGTTCGGGACCGCTGTCGTCGCCGACGAGCAACACGCCCGTGCCCTCTAAGCCATCGTGCTTCAGTTGCCGCAGCGCTTCGTTCGCTTCCGACAGCGGGAAGTGCGTCGTGCGCGGACGAATCGGAATCTCCGCCGCGAGCGCCAGCATTTCGTCTCCGTCGGCTCGGGTGTTGGCGGTGACGCTGCACAAATTCTTTTCGTAAAACAGGTGGCGCTCGTACTGGAGTTGAGGCACGTCGGTCAGGTAAATTCCGGCAATCGCTAACGTGCCACCACGGTCGAGCGCTTCCAAAGCTGGCGGCACCAGGTGGCCCACCGGCGCGAATAGAATGGCCGAATCGAGCGGAACTGGTGGCTTTTCCGATGCGTCGCCCACCCAAACCGCGCCAAGTGCCCGCGCCAGTTCTCGGTGCTTTAGCTCCCTCGTCATCACGTACACCTCGCAGCCCCAGTACCGCGCCACTTGAATGGCAATGTGCGCGGAAGATCCGAAACCGTACATGCCCAAACGGCAGCCAGGGCGCGTGTTCGCCCGGCGCAAAGCTCGGTAACCGATGATTCCTGCGCACAGCAGTGGGGTGGCCTCGGCGTCGCCCAGCGAAGGTGGAATGGCGTAAGCAAACTGCTCTGGCACGACTGCGTACTCGGCGTAGCCGCCATCCTCGTGGTATCCTGTGAAACGGGCATTCGGGCACAAGTTCTCTTGCCCTTTCGCACAATACCGACAGGAGCCGCAGGTAGAGCGCAACCACGCAATGCCCACGCGGTCGCCCAGTTGAAAGCGCGACGTACCCTCGCCCAACGCGACCACTGTGCCCACAACCTGATGGCCGGGCACGACTTGGTCGCGCACCGGCGGCAGGTCACCCTCGACAATGTGCAAGTCGGTACGACAAACCCCACAGGCTCGCACGCGAAGGAGTAATTCCCCCCGGCGCGGCTCCGGTACGGGCAGATCCCTCCACTCGAGTGGCCGTTCCTCGATTGGTTTTGGTTGGCGAACCACGAGAGCTTTCATCCACCCGTTGATTACCGCGAGCATTAGCCCCCGGCAACGCGCGTTAGGGGACCACCGCGGGCGCATTGTAATGCCCCCTGGGAGCGCGGGCGTCCCCGTCCGGCACATCGTGCGAACACATGTGTCGTGCGCACCAGCCCGGCCTTTTCCTGCGGGCCTTCGGCCCGCACGCGGCAGCACGGCTGCCGCACTCCAAAAACGGCATGCGCCCCTACGTGTTAGCGGCATTCGGGTTGGGCGGAAAACCCGGTGGTGATGGGTACCGCACGCACCAGCATGGCTGCCGCACTCCAAAAACGGCATGCGCCCCTACGACGTGCTGGTCGCGTTTCAGTTGCATTGGCAACGCACGTGGTGATGGACGCACGGGCGCACTGCCGTGCGCCCCTACCGTCCATGGTGGCGCGGGTGCGGCGATTGCGACGATGGTGGTGGCGGTGGAAACACGGGCGCATTGCCATGCGCCCCTACGAGCGCGGACGTCCCCGCCGGCACTTTTCCTGCGGGCCTTCGGCCCGCACGCGGCAGCACGGCTGCCGCACTCCAAAAACGGCGTGCGCCCCTACGTGTTAGCGGCATTCGGGTTGGGCGGAAAACCCGGTGGTGATGGGTACCGCACGCACCAGCACGGCTGCCGCACTCCAAAACGCGCCGTGGGTCCCTACGCGGCGATCCGCCCCTACGACAGTTCCACTTTGTGCAGGCGGACGTGTGGCGCGTACTCGAGCAGCGGGCTCAACGTGTGCAGTTTGTACTCTTTTTCGTAGCAAATACGAACGATGCCGGTGTTCACCAAGACTTTGAAGCAGTGGATGCACGGGGTGTGCGTGATGTAGATCGTGGCGTCGCGAATCGAAGTGCCATTTTTTGCCGCCTGCGCAATGGCGTTGATTTCGGCGTGAATGGTGCGGAAACAATTTTCTTCCAGCTCGCCCGTCGGTGTCGTGGAGCGATAGATGAGGCATCCGACATCCAGGCAGTGGGGCAGCCCCGACGGAGCTCCGTTGTAACCGGTGGCGAGAATATTCTTGTCGCGCACGATCACCGCCCCTACTTTGGCTCGAAGGCAGGTGGACCTTTCGGCCACGGTACGCGTAATCGTCAGAAAGTACTGATCCCAGCTCGGACGCACATTCGCCATCTTCACGCTTCCTGTAATCCGAGTTCGCGCATTTGCTCGCGCTGCCGCTCTACGGGCACGTCTTGCCGGTGTGTCGGTTCCGAAGGATACATGGGCGCCAAGGGCTTGGGCACGAACAGGGCGAGAAACAGTAAACACGTCATGATAAAACCCGCGCGGCGCCAGCCCCGAAGAGGAATCCAGTCCGTCCGGGTTGGCGGATGATCGAACCCAAGCACCAGCGGGAAGATCGCCCAAAAGTACCAGCCCGGCCAGAAAAGCAGGGCACAAATCATCACCCCTCCCCAAGCGATGCGCGCCCACACTGCATGGCGCCGGCCAAGGAAGGCGTACGTGACGTGGCCTCCGTCGAGCTGGCCCATGGGGAGCAAGTTCAGCACGGTCACGAAAAACCCGACCCATCCCGCGAAGGCCACAGGACTGAAGTACAGTGCGTGGCCTTCGGGCACCGGCCCGTGAATCCAGTACACCAATGCTTTCGTCAGCAACGAATCCCCCAATTCGAGGCCCATGCCATCCGTCGGCACAGGCTCGACGCGCGAGTGATACAAGCCAATGACGAACGCCACCACCGCGGCCACAAAACCAGCCCACGGGCCAGCCGCCCCCACGTCGAAGAGCGCGGCACGGCTATGGGGGATTGCCTCCATGCGAATAAACGCACCGAACGTGCCGATGAAAAACGGCGGGGCCGGCAGAAAATATGGCAAGCTTGCAGGCACGCGATGATACCGGGCGGTAAAGTAATGGCCGAGCTCGTGGATCGTTAGAATCGACATCAGGGCTACGGCGAACGGTAACCCTGCCCAAACTCCCCCAGGGTTTTGCAGTAAGTCGACGCCCTCGAGAAGCGCACCATTGATCGTGACCGTGCTGAAGGTGACGACAAACAGCGTCAGGTGTAGCCACAGCCGCGTTTTGCGCACGGTAGGCACAGCAGGGCGTTGCGCCGCCACAGATATCTCCTCGAGCCGGCGCGCTAACTCTTCTAACGATACTTGCTCAGCTTCGGCTGCCGTCGGCTGCCTGTTCCGTTGCCACCACTTCATCGCCGACACTCGCTTGCAAACATTGCGCGGCGTTCCCATCGCGCTGGGCAATTTCCACTAAGTCCCAACTTCCCACCAGTGCCCCCAAAGCGCCCCGCGGCAACTGGGCATACGTCGAAACCAGTCCCTGAATCCATGTGCCACGAATCCTAAACCAAACCCGATCTCGGGCAAGGTGTGCAAGAGAAGCGGGTGTGAAATTGGTCACTAAATTGCCAAAGCGGTCCACGTAGAGCACTTGGCCGACCAAGGTTGCGCCCGAACGAATCGGCCAGGGAAGTTCGAGTTCCACCACGTCGGGCGCCTCTGGACCCACATCGGCAAGGGCTCCGCCGGCAAGCAAATGCCCGGCAACGGGTGCGAAAATATCGCGGCCGTGGAACGTGCTCGACACCGGATGGCAAAAGAGCGCTTCATTCGTGATTTGCCGCACTTGCTGGCGTTGCTCGCGCGGAGCGGCCAAGGTGAGCAAGCCATTGTCCGGGCCGAGGAACACGTACTCTTTCGTGGCAATCGCAATCGCTTTGCGATCGGAACCTACCCCGGGGTCCACCACCGCTACGTGCACAGTGCCCGCAGGGAAGAAACGAACGGCGCTGCGTAAGGCCAACGCCCCGAGAAAGACCTGCTGTGGCGGAATCTCGTGGGTCAGGTCGACGATCGTGGCATGGGGTGCGCGCGTCAGAATGACGCCCTTCATGACCCCGACATAGGGGTCGGCAAGCCCGAAGTCGGTGAGTAAAGTGACGATCCGCTGCGCCATGGAACGGAATGTCGCCCGCTATTTCTCCCCTTCGCTCGCCCGATACGCGAGGCCAGCCACCAAGCGGCTGGGTTCTCGGTTCCACGGCCCAATCCACTTCTCGATCACGCGCTCGGCTGGAGAAATGCCCTTGCGGTTCCAATCGCGAATTTGCTCCAAATACATCGCCTCGCTTTCCAACCCCACGGGCCGTTGGCGATCGAGGCCATATTCCGCGATATCGAGGAGCTCGCGAGCGAATTCGCGCAGCTCGATGTTGCGAATCCGTGCATGCAAGCCTTGACGGTGGGCATCGTGATAAACCTGGAGCCGCTCTTCCCAACGCCACCGCTTCACCAAATCCCAGGCTGCCAACAAAGCATCGGGGTCGTAAAACACTCCTTTGACCAGCGCAGGCACCGCTAACATCAGCTCCGGCGTCTGGCTGTCGACCGAGCGAATTTCAATGTATCGCTTCATGCGGGCCTCGGGGAACAAGGTGGTCAGGTGACAGTTCCAGTCCGCTAGCGTAGCGCGCTGCCCCTGGTAACCGTCGCGCCAATACTGGCGGAAGGTCATGTGGGTCATGTCGATCCACTGGTCGCCCCGGACAATGAAGTACATCGGCACGTCGAGGGCGTATTCCACATAATCGCTAAACCCGGCTTCCGGCGAAAACACGAAGGGCAGCAAACCACAACGCGCGGGGTCGGTGTCGGTCCACACGTGCCCACGGAAGCTCAAAAACCCGTTCAAATCTCCGTCGCTCAGCGGTGAATTGCCGAACATCGCATTCAGTAAAGGAGCGAGTGCGTTGCCCAGCCGAAGTTTGGCCATGGCATCGGCTTCGCTGGCAAAGTCGATGTTGACCTGAACCGTAGCGGTTTGCTTCATCATCCGGTGCCCCAGTGTGCCCACTTTTTCCATGTACGGGGCCATGATGCGGTAACGGCGCTTGGGCACCCACTCGATGTCCTCCACTCGACTAATGGGCTGCATTCCCAGGCCCAAAAACACGATGCCGAGTTCTTCGGCCACGGCAACGATTTGGCGCACGTGTTCCCGAAACTCCTGCCCCGCTTCGTGCACATTGTGCCACTGCTCTCCGCTCAATTCCAACTGGCCGCCAGGCTCGAGCGTAATCGAGGCTCGCTCACCCGCAAGCGCGATAATACGCCCGTCTTCTTCCACCGGAACCCAACCAAAACGGTCCGCCATGCGCCGCAAGATCTCTTCGATTCCGCCTGTAAACGGTGCTGCCGTGCCATCCGCAATGCGCACCCCAACTTTTTCGTATTCCGTGCCGATCCGCCACTGGTCGCGGGGCTTGCAAGCGGACTCGAAATACCGCACGAAGTCCTCGAACGACTCGATCGGAACCTCTTCCGACACGTTAGCGACATACTGAGACATGGCGAACTCGCACCACGAAGGCCCTTCAAATTACCCGCGGTGTTTGTCTTCGCGCAAGCCGCGCCTTCGCTTTGCTCCGCCAGCAGCTCCGCACGCCTGGGGGCGAAACTTGATCGCTCGCTTCGCGCTATTCTCTCTTTCTCTCGGAGCGCACTCCTGGCCCTGCCGCAGGCTCAGCTACGCGTGACCACTGCCAACGTGGCGGCGAAAGAACGAGCGCTTAACCTGTTCGACCAGGAAGAGGTACGCGAGCACAACCGCAGCTAACACGACAAAAAACAGCGGGGGCAAGGGCCGGAAGCCGAGGTAGGGAGCCAACGGGGAAAAGGGCAAGAGCACGGCCAGGGCGACAACCCCGAGTGCGGCCGCAGCAAGAGATGGGTGAGGTCGGCTCCGCAAGGGGCTTTGTCGCGTGCGTAGGACAAAGATCACCAACACCTGCGTGGCTACGGACTCGACAAACCAACCCGTGTGGAACAACACCTGGTCAGCCGCGAACAAGCGAAGCAGCAGGTAAAAGGTGAGGAAGTCGAAGACCGAGCTGATCGGTCCAACGGAAAGCATGAAATCGCGAACAAAGCGCATCTCCCACTTGCGGGGCTTCTGCATGTCCTCTTCGTCCACTTGGTCGAGCGGTAAGGGAATTTCCGAGAGGTCATACAGCAAGTTGTTCAGCAAGATTTGCAGCGGCCGCATAGGCAAAAACGGCAAGAACAAAGTGGCGCCGGCCATGCTGAACATGTTTCCAAAGTTGGAGCTCGTGGCCATCATGATGTACTTCATCACGTTGCCAAAGGTGCGGCGCCCTTCGCGAATGCCGGCGTGCAAGACGCGCAAATCCTGTTGCAACAAGATGAAATCGGCCGCGTGCTTGGCCACGTCTACCGCGCTATCGACGGAGATCCCCACATCGGCTGTATGCAACGATGGAGCATCGTTAATGCCGTCCCCCAGGTAGGCCACCACGTGCCCCCGCGCCTTGAGCGCCAACAGCACGCGGTTTTTCTGCATGGGATCGAGCCGGCAGAAAATATTACACGCTTCCACGCGGGCTCGCAGAGCTTCGTCGTTCATGGCCGCGATCTCTTTCCCGGTCAGCACGCCGGCCACGGGCAAGTGGAGTTGGGTACATACATGACGGGTAACCCGCTCGTTGTCGCCGGTAAGGATTTTGACCGCCACGCCGCTGTCGATGAGTGCCTGAACCGCCAAACTGGCTGAGGCCTTCGGCGGGTCGAAAAAAGCTGCGAAGCCAGCGAACACCAAGTCCGTCTCGTCGGCAACGGATGCATGGTCACGCGCGGGCTCCACTTCCTTCCACGCGATGGCCAGCACGCGAAACCCGTCCTCGCCCAAGTTGTCGAACAATTGAGTCGCGCGCGCTCGAACCGCTGCGTCGAACCCCTGCACGGTGCCACTGCCCGTTTCGAACCCTTTGCACTGGGGGAGGATTTCCTCCGGCGCCCCTTTCACCAGCAAGAAGCGACGGCCCTCGCGCTCCAACAGGACGGAAATTCGCCGCCGCTCGAAATCGAAGGGAACTTCGTCGACTTTGCGCCACTGCGAAGCATCGATCTCGCGGTGCTCCAGGATCGCCTCGTCCATGGGGCTTTTGAGCCCGGTCTCGAAAAAGCTGTTAAGGTACGCCAGCTCCAGCACGTGCTCGCTAGCGTTGCCATCGATGTCGACATGTCGCTCCAGGCGGATTTTGGCTTCAGTAAGAGTCCCCGTTTTGTCGGTGCACAAGACGTCCACCGCGCCCAAATCCTGAATTGCCGAGAGTCGCTTCACGATCACGTTTTCCTTGGCCATGCGCAGGGCACCTCGAGCCAGTGTGACCGACACGATCATGGGCAGCAGTTCGGGGGTGAGGCCCACAGCTAACGCCACGGCAAACAAAAACGACTCGAGCAGGGGCCGTTGGAAAAGAAGATTCACCAACAACACGAACAGCACCAGCCCCACCGTGAGGCGCATGATTAGCAGGCCAAACTGCCGGGTGCCGATTTCGAACGCTGTGGGCGGAGCCGGACGCTCCAGGCTGCCCGCAATACGCCCGAGGAGAGTGCGCGAACCAGTGTGCAGCACCAACATGCGCCCGGTCCCACTCACCACAGAACTCCCCAGGAACAGAGCGTAGGGCACTTCCGGGCTCAGAGCCTGCGGTTGTTGCGGAAGAGTTCCGGCCGGGGCTGCATGTCTTTCCACTGGGTATGGCTCGCCCGTGAGCGCCGCCTGATCGACGAAAATGTCCTTCCCCTCCAAGAGCCAACCATCCCCCGGAACCAAGTCTCCCGCAGCGAGCAGGACAACATCTCCCGGCACGATGGCGGAAAACGGCAGTTCCCACACCTTACCGTCGCGCAGCACATGTGCAGTCAGCGCCACCCGTCGAGCCAGCGCTTCCGCAGCGCGGCCCGCTCGGTATTCTTGCACAAAATCCAGCGAGACACTGAGCACAATGATTGTCGCGATGATGCCCGCCCCCGCGACGTCGCCGGTCATCGCCGATACCGCACTGGCAAACAACAGCACGGACACCAGCGGGTTGGCAAACCGCGCTAGGAACTGGCGTAGCACCTGCGTACGGCCAGTGCCCCCGAACTCGTTCGGCCCAAAACGCTCGAGCCGCTGCCGGGCCTCCTCGCTGGACAAACCGCTACTCAGCTCCGTCACGCCACACGGTCGCTTACCACGAACGACCAACCCATCGTAAGGCCACCACAGCGAGGGTAAGAGCACACTGCCGTGTACGGGCGCACGGCCGCGCAGGGGCACACGGCGTGTTTTGGAGTGCGGCAGCCATGCTGGTGCATGCGGTACCCATCACCACCGCCTTTTCCGCCCAACCCGAATGCCGCTAACACGTAGGGGCGCATGGCAATGCGCCCGCGTTTCCACCGCCACCACCATCGTCGCAATCGCCGCACCCGCGCCACCATGGACGGTAGGGGCGCACGGCAGTGCGCCCGTGCCTCGATCATTACGTGCGTTGCCGCAGTTGAAACGCCACCAACACGTCGTAGGGGCGCATGGCGTTTTTGGAGTGCGGCAGCCATGCGGGTGCGTGCGGGCCGAAGGCCCGCAGGAAAAGGCCGGGCGCGTGCGCACGACACATGTGTTCGGTCGTTGTGCGGACGCGGACGCCCGCGCTCCCGTGGGGGCGATGTGCCGGCGCATGGCCCCGTAGGGGCGCATGGCAATGCGCCCGTGGTTCCCCCACCTCGTGCGTTGCCAACACGGCTGAAACGTCACCAACATCTCGCACGACCCATGTGTTCGCGCGTTGTGCGGAGGAGGACGCCCGCGCTCCCGTGGGGGCGATGTCCCGGCGCATGGCCCCGTAGGGGCGCACGGCAGTGCGCCCGTGCCTCCACCACCACGTGCGTTGCCAACGCAATTGAAACGCGACCAACACGTCGTAGGGGCGCATGCCGTTTTTGGAGTGCGGCAGCCATGCTGGTGCGTGCGGTACCCATCACCACGGCCTTTTCCGCCCAACCCGAATGCCGCTAACACGTAGGGGCGCATGGCAATGCGCCCGTGGTTCCACCACCTCGTGCGTTGCCAGCACGGCTGAAACGTCACCAACATCTCGCACGACACATGTGTTCGCGCGTTGTGCGGAGAACGACGCCCGCGCTCCCGGGGTGGCGCTGCGGTAGCATCGCTAACGCGATGCCCGCGAAAGCATGGCTTTCGCACTCCATATTCACGGCCCTGGTTCGCAGCCGCACGACAACGTGGCTGAACCGGTGGTCTCGGCCGGGCGCATTGGTGCGGATGGAAACACGGGCGCACTGCCGTGCGCCCCTACCATCGCGCGGAGGCGTTGTGGCTGCCGAGGCAACCTGGGTGGTAATGGCAACACGGGCGCACTGCCGTGCGCCCGTGCCGGCACCGGCAAGTGCGTTGCCGTACCGCCGAAACGCGACCAACACGTCGTAGGGGCGCATGCCGTTTTTGGAGTGCGGCAGCCATGCTGGTGCATGCGGTACCCATCACCACCGCCTTTTCCGCGCAACCCGAATGCCGCTAACACGTAGGGGCGCATGGCAATGCGCCCGTGCCTCCACCACCACGTGCGTTGCCAACATCCCCGAAACGTCACCAACATCTCGCACGACACATGTGTTCGCGCGTTGTGCGGAGAACGACGCCCGCGCTCCCGGGGTGGCGCTACGGCATCGCTGACGCGATGCCCGCGAAAGCATGGCTTTCGCACTCCATATTCACGGCCCCGGTTCGCAGCCGCACGACAACGTGGCTGAACCGGTGGTCTCGGCCGGGCGCATTGGTGCGGATGGAAACACGGGCGCACTGCCGTGCGCCCCTACCACAGCGCGGTGGGCGTGTCCTCGACCACGACCACGCTGGCGTGACCCGTGGTAACGCCCCATTGCTCCGCGCCCCCGTTCAAGGGCACACAACGCGGGCGCCGGAAGGAGTGGACGGATCGGAAACGAACGGCGGCTCGAGCGGACTTGGCCGTGGGTCACCGGCAAGCACCTTGCCGCAATCCGAGCACTGAACGTTGACCCACTGCGAGGAGCGCTGCCGCATCGCTTGCACCCAGGCGACAATGGTCATCGACTCGCCACCACTTTGGTCGGTGTACACCTTGTTGTGGCCCCACATGCCATGCCGCGATCCAGCGCCCACGTAGTAACGGTAGTTCGCCGGGTTCGCCGTAGCCGTGGCGACCAGTTGATTCATTGCGACAGTGTTCCAGGCGCAGGAGGCATCCCACCACCGGATCCACTGCAGCACGTTGTTCGGATTCAGCATAATATTGTAAAAGCCGCTTTGGCCGCCCGAACCGCCATCGTACGCCGTCGTGTAGTGTCCCCAAGCAGTATCTGGGAAGAACGAGGCGACGGCGTTGACGTAGGCAGGCAATCCTCCACCTTGGAGAGCCGCCAAAACGCCTGGGATGTCGGGCGGGACGTGCGCTACCAAATTCCACGTTGGCAGCTCGTCCAGGAGAAAACTCGTGGTAATCACGCCGTTCCCAGCATCGCCCAGGACCGAAAACGGCGAAGCCGGCCACACGAAGTGGTGGAGGGGCGCGTTGAAAAAGGCCCCGTAGGCTCCAGCGCTGGTTCCAGCCACGAACACCTCATCGGGGTTCACGAAGTGCTCGCGTGCCCATTTCTCCACCACACGGGCATTGTGATAGCCCCGATGGAACACAAGAACGTCCGGCGACCCCACGTACACACGATCGGCATCGCCAAAGTGCAAATCTCCGGTGCAGTAGGGGACAAAAACGATGTGCCAATCTCGAAACGGATTTCTGGGGTCGCTTAGGTTCGCAAATCCGGCAGGGCTCGCCACATTGTTCGGGTTGTCGGAGCCAGCCGGGTCCACAGTGAAGTCGAAGGTGAACAGATCACCGCAGGTAACGCGGTTCCAGCAAGCTCCTCCCCCTTGGTAGTAAATCAAAAGGTTGTTCGTTGCGCCCCGCTTCGCAAAAAAATGAAACGGCGAGTCGAACGCACACCGTGGACGGAGCAATTCTCCCTGGTAACTCACGGCTGCAGCAGGCGTGACCGTGAGAAAGGAATCGTCGGGCACCGCGGGAGAAACGGTAGCCAGCTCGATTGCGTCGCCCACGAGGTCTTCGACCAGTGCTTGCACTTGAGTTTCGGTAGCAACCGTCGGGCAACTCCCTCGGGTGGCCCGCGTCCACGCGTTGGTAAACCGCGTTACTGCCCGGTTTCTTTTCTCTGCACGCTTGCTGCGCGAGGGGTCACGGTCGAGCCGGGTCACGAACGCCGCCTCCGCAGCCAAAAACGCCCGGCACTTGGCTCCGACTGCACGAAGCAACGCGCGACTACAACGGGCGTGAGCCAGCGTGTTCAAATCGAGGCCAGACTCGATCGTGCTGCGCAACGTTTGCAGCCATGTATCGACAGTCGCCTTTGCCGTCGTGGCAGTGGCCGTGGTCTCGCTGCAATCCACCCCCTCAGCCGAGGCCGCCGCTTCCGCCCTGGCCCAGCGCTGGCTCAACAACGTGCTTGCTTCGCCGATGGCCGCGTCGCGCTTGGCAGTGTTCTGAGAAACCTCCCAGGCAGCCCATGCGCGAGAAACAGCGCGGCAGTACGCTGCCGCAGCACGAAGCTTGGCACCGACACAACGGTTCGTGGGATACGCCCTTCCCACGGCCCAGGCCGGCGGCACGAGGAACAAAGCAACACCGAAAGCTACCCAGACCGCGCGTCGGATGGTCACCACCTTTGGCCTCCTCCTTGGTGGTGCTTACGTGGCGGCGCCACCCGATGCAAGCAGGAAGATTCGCGGAGAGAGCATCTGTGGCCCGGCTAGCGGCACCCCGTCTTCGTTGGCTCGCGGCCCGAGAGGCCGGGCTCCCTTCCGCCGCGCTCTACAAGCAAAGCGCCACAGTAAGGGCGCCGGTCCACCGCGCCCCATCCACAGGCCCAACCCTAAGGCTCCTCTCCTCTCGCTCGATTGCTCAGAGTCTTCGCTGATGTGGCGACAGTTTGCACGGAGTGTGCGGTGGCTCTCAGAGCGGGGCACACGTACGGCAACGACCCCGAGTTTCTCCGGGCACGTCGCGTTGCAATTCTACGGCGCATCGGCTACGCGACCGAGCCACTGAAGCGTGTCAATGCGCGAGGGAATGTGGGCCGCAACCGAACCACAATGGGCACCGCTAGCTAGTGGTGAGCGGTAGCGGTCAACCGCAACGAGAGGGTACAGTGCGAAGACCGACTTCCATCGAGGAACTACGAGCTCGCATCGACGAGATCGACAAGAAACTGCTCGCTTTATTGAACCGCCGGGCGCGCTTAGCGCGCGAAATCGGTGAGCAGAAGCGGCGGCAGAACGCGGCGGTTTACGCTCCAGCACGGGAAAAGTACATTCTCTCTCGCTTGCAGCGGGCCAACACCGGCCCACTGCGGGCGGACCAAGTGCGCAGCATTTTCCGAGAGATCATCAGCGCTTGCCTGGCTCTGGAACAGCCGCTGAAAATCGCTTGTCTCGGACCGCTCGGAACGTTTTCCCACCAAGCTGCCGTTCAACAGTTCGGCAACCAGGCTGATATCGTTCCCGTGCCAACCATCCCCGAGGTATTCGACGAAGTGGAGCATTATCGGGCTGATTACGGCGTGGTACCGGTCGAGAACTCGACGGAGGGCGTGGTTGCGGTCACCCTCGACCGGCTTGCCGATTCACCCTTGACGATCAAGGCGGAAATCCTGCTGCGCGTCGAGCCTTGCCTGCTTTCGCGGGTAAGTCGGCTGGAGGAGGTGAAGCTCGTCGTGGCGCACCCACAGGCGCTCGCTCAATGCCGCTTGTGGCTGCAGCAGCACCTGCCCGGCATTCCGCAAATGGGCGCCTCCAGCACCGGAGCGGCAGCGCAACGGGCCCAAAAGGAGCGTGGCGTTGCTGCGGTCGCCAGTAAACTGGCGGCCGCGCACTACAATCTGAACATTCTGGCCGAGAACATTCAGGACCTCGCCAATAACTTCACCCGTTTCTTCGTGCTGGGACACGACGGCTTGGCCAGCCCCAGTGGCGAGGATAAAACCTCGATCGTGATCTCGACCCGCCACGAAGCCGGGGCGCTGTATCGTGTGTTGCAGCCGTTTGCGGAACATGGCGTGAGTTTGTGCAACATCGAGTCGCGACCCCTGCGGAACCGCCCGTGGGAGTATCTGTTTTTCCTCGACATGGTGGGCCATGTACAAGAGCCCCACGTGGCTCAGGCACTGGCCGAAGTCGAACGCCGCTCGTTGTTCTGCAAGGTTTTGGGCTCTTACCCCGCAGCCGCTCGGCCCGACTGACGAACCATGACGACGAAACTGGACCAACTCGCCCCCGAGTGGATTCGGACCCTTGCCCCATACCCACCGGGGAAACCGATCGAAGAGTTGGAGCGCGAGTACGGGATTAGCGACTCGATCAAGCTTGCTTCCAACGAAAATCCCCTCGGGCCTTCGCCCCGCGCTTTAGCGGCCATCCAGGAGGCGCTGAGCCAACTGCACCGCTACCCGGATGGAAGTTGCTACTACCTCAAACGCGCACTCGCCCGGAAGCTCGGGGTGTCGCCCGATGCCATCGTGTTCGGCAATGGGTCGAACGAGCTAATCGAACTGGCGGTACGCACCTTTTTGCGACAGGGCGACGAAGCCGTGATGGCAGATCAGGCCTTCGTGATCTACCGCCTCGTCGTGCAGGCGCAGGGAGGCCGGGCCCGCGTGGTCCCGTTGCGCCACTACACCCACAACCTCGAGGCCATTGCCGACGCCATCACGCCAGCAACGCGCATGGTCTTCCTCGCGAACCCGAACAATCCGACCGGCACTATTTTCTTTCGGGATCAATGGGAGGAGTTCCTTGCCCGCGTGCCGGAAGATGTTGTCGTCGTCATGGACGAAGCGTATTTCGAGTACGTCGACGACCCACGCTATCCGGATTCCCTGTCTAGTCACGCGCCCACACGCGCGCTGCTGACGCTGCGCACGTTTTCCAAGATTTACGGCTTGGCCGGCTTGCGCATTGGTTACGGGGTTGCCCCGCCGGTGCTGGTGGACTTGATGGACCGCGTTCGGGCGCCCTTTAACGTCAGCAGTCTGGCTCAGGCAGCCGCCATTGCTGCTTTGGAAGACGACGAGCACGTGGAGCGAACCCGCCGCGTGAACCGTGAGGGGATGGAGTTTTTGCGCCACGAATTCGAACGCCTCGGGCTCGAGTACGTACCGAGTTGGGCGAATTTTATCCTCGTGCGAGTTGGCAACGGAGCGCGCGTGTACGAAGCCTTGTTGCGCCGAGGCGTGATCGTGCGGCCGATGGGCGTGTATGGATTTCCCGAGCACGTGCGCATCAGCGTCGGCACGCGGGCGGAGAACGAGCGTTGCATTGGCGCACTGGAGCAAGTGCTACGGGCAGGAGGTTTGCGTGCCACCGCGTTTTGAACGCGTTGCCGTGATCGGAGTGGGACTCATCGGTGGCTCGCTCGCCCTCGCGGCCCGAACGGCAGGGTTGTTCGGGCACGTTGTTGGCGTGGGGCGTTCCCTGACGAATTTGGAAGAAGCGTTACGGCGGCAAGTGATCGACTCGTATACGCTCGACCCGCAAGCGGCGGTTGCCAACGTGGACTTGGTCGTTTTGTCGGTACCTGTACGGGCCATGGCCCCGGTGGTGGCCCAGTGTCGAAATGCCCTCGCGCCCGGAGCGTTGGTCACCGACGTGGGTAGCGTCAAGCGTTATGTGCTCGATACCGTGGAGCCTGTGCTGCCGGCGGGAGTCCGCTTCGTCGGAGCGCACCCAATCGCAGGAACGGAAACGAGCGGAGTCGCAGGAGCAACGGCGGATTTGTTTCGTGGTCGGCGCTGCGTGATCACGCCGGGAACCCGTTGCGACACAGAGGCAGTGTTGCAAGTGCGTGCGCTCTGGGAAGCCGTGGGGATGGAGGTGGTGGAAATGAGCCCCGATCGTCACGACTCCGCGCTAGCTTGGGTGAGCCACTTACCGCACGTGCTGGCCTTCGCCGCCACCCGTGCACTCGAACGGCACTTGCCCGAGGCTGCAGGCTTGGCCGGTCCGAGCTTCGCCAGTCTGACGCGGGTTGCCGCGAGCAGTGCCGAGACGTGGGTAGATATTTTCGTGGCAAACCGCTCGGCCATTGCGCGGACCGTGGAAGACTTCCTTGCTACTCTAGAAGAGTTACGCCACACCATTTGCCAAGCGACACCGGAAGAACTGCGCGCTTGGCTGGAAGAAAGTCGCGGCGCACACCAGCGCCAGCTCCGCGCCAGCAAAGAAAAATCATGAGCCTCGAGGAGATCTACTGGGTCCGCCCTGTCACCCGTCCGATCGATGCAGTCGTGACGGTTCCGGGTTCGAAGAGCATCACGAACCGGGCGTTACTTCTGGCCGCCCTCGCACAGGGCGACAGTACCCTCGAAGGGGCGTTATTCAGCGACGACACGCTGTACATGGCGCAAGCATGGCGCTCCCTCGGCATTGCGGTAGAGGAAGACCGTGCCAGCGCGTTGTTCCGGGTGCGTGGCGGGGCAGGCAGCTTTCCGGCGCGTAGCGCGGATTTGTTCGTGGGCAACGCCGGAACCGCCATGCGTTTTCTGGTGGCCGCCCTCTGCTTGGGGAACGGGCGTTTTCGCATCGATGGATCGCCGCGAATGCGGCAGCGTCCCATCCAAGCCTTGCTGGATGCCCTGTGCCAGCTTGGTGCAAATGTGCATACGGAACACGGCAATGGCTGTCCGCCGGTCATCGTGCTTGCCAGTGGTCTGCGGGGCGGAGCAGCAACTCTCGACGCCAGTAAGAGTAGCCAGTTCCTTTCCGCCATTTTGCAAGTGGCACCCTGCACACAAGAGGGAGTGGAAGTGCGGCTCGTGGGCCGCTTAATTGCAGAACCTTATGTGGACATGACCATACGGGTCATGGAGGCCTTTGGCGCAAAAGTAGAGCGCCCCGCCGAAGGGGTGTTCCGCGTGGCCCGCCAGGCATACGCTGGCCGGCATTACCGCATCGAGCCCGACGCCTCCAGTGCGCACTACTTCTGGGCAGCGGCTGCACTTTGCGGTGGTTGTGTGCGCGTGCCTGGACTCAACCGCGGGTCGCTGCAGGGCGATGTGCGCTTTGCCGAGGTGCTGCAGCAAATGGGTGCCAAAGTACAATTCGGCGACGACTTCATCGAGGTGTGTGGCAGCGGTGAGCTGCGGGGAGTGGACATCGACATGAATGCCATCTCGGATACGGCCATGACGTTGGCCGCGATCGCGCCATTTGCCCGTGGGCCGGTAACCATCCGCAACGTGGCACACTTGCGCCTACAGGAAAGCGACCGGCTGCGAGCCATGGCCACGGAGCTGACACGGCTCGGAGTGAAAGTCGAAGAAGCAGCCGATTCCTTGACCGTGCATCCGAGCTCGATCCGCCCTGCGGTGGTCGAAACCTACGACGACCATCGCATTGCCATGAGCTTGGCTCTGATTGGTTTGCGAGTTAGCGGCATAGGTATTCGCAACCCACAGTGCGTGGGTAAGACCTTTCCCGACTACTTTGCCCACTTGGAGGCGCTGCAAGGATGAAGCCCGTAGTGGTCGCCATCGATGGTCCAGCCGGCGCAGGCAAGAGCACGGTCAGTCGCCGACTAGCCCAGCGGCTGGGCTTCCAGTACGTCGACACCGGCGCCATGTACCGGGTGATCGGCGTCCTCGCCGCAGAACGGCACATCGATCCGAACGACGCCGAGGCACTGGAGCGGCTGTGCCGCGAGACCCGCATCAGCTTTCGCGACGACCCGGAAGGGCGCACCCATATTTACGCTGATGGTCGCGACTTGAGCGACGCCATTCGCACGCCAGAGGCGGCCCAGTGGGCATCGAAGGTGTCGGCCGTGCCGCAGGTGCGGGCACATCTCGTGGCGCAGCAGCGTGCACTTGGCGACAAGGGTGGCGTGGTCATGGAAGGAAGGGACATCGGCACCGTGGTGTTTCCCGATGCGATGGCAAAGTTCTTTCTCGACGCTTCCCCGCGGGAACGGGCGCGTCGGCGTGCTGCGGAACTCCATCGTGAGGTCAGTGAGGCCGAAATCGAGCAAGTGGCCCGTGAAATTGCCGAGCGCGACACCCGCGATCGCAACCGCGCTCATGCTCCGCTCAAACCGGCAGACGACGCCGTGTACGTGGACACGACAGACAAAAGCATCGACGAAGTCGTGCAATTGCTCTACGACATCGTTACTGCGCGTCGTGCAGAACTTGCAACGCTATAGGTGTGACGATATGAAGGACCGGAGTTCAGCCCCAGGGGGTAACCCGTACATGGAACAAGCAAGAGACGAAGCTGCGTCCAGCAGCGAGAACGACTTTCGGGAGCTTTTTGAACAAAGCGCCCGTGCGCCTCGCCCAGGGCAGGTCGTTCGTGGTCGTGTGGTCGACGTTTCGCATGATACAGTCACGGTAGACATTGGTTACAAGTCAGAGGGAAGCATTCCAGTTGCGGAATTCACCGATCGGGAAGGCAACGTAGAGGTTCGCCCCGGTGACGAAATCGACGTCTTCCTGCTTGGCGTCGATGCCGAGACAGGTTCAGTTTATTTGTCGCGGGTCAAAGCCGAACAACTGCGCGTGTGGAGCGACATCGAGGAGGCCGAGCGGACGGGGAAGACCATCGAAGGGACGATCGTCGGTAAGGTGAAAGGTGGCTTGAAGGTGGACGTCGGTGTGCCCGCCTTCTTGCCGGCATCGCAAATTGACGTCCGCCCCGTGCGCTCGCTCGATCGTTTTATCGGTCAGCGCATGCAGTTCGCCGTGATCAAGTGCAGCCGTGCTCGCGGCAACGTGGTTCTCTCGCGCCGCAAGGTGATCGAGGAAGAACGAGAGCAAATGCGGAAAGAAACCCTCGCAGTGCTCGAAGAGGGTGTCATTCTCGAAGGGGTGGTGAAGAACATCACCGACTACGGAGCGTTCGTCGATTTGGGAGGAATCGACGGGCTTCTGCACGTTACCGACATGGCTTGGGGCAGGGTGAACCACCCTTCCGATGTAGTCAAAGTCGGGGAGCGAGTTCGGGTCGTGGTCTTGAAGTACGATCCCGACCGGGGTCGGGTGTCGCTGGGCATGAAGCAAATCATGCCCGACCCGTGGCAGGGCGCAAGTGAACGTTATCCGGTCGGTTCGCGGGTGCGTGGTCGGGTGGTGAACATTGCCGACTATGGTGCGTTCGTCGAGCTCGAGCCAGGCGTGGAGGGCCTGGTGCACGTATCGGAAATGTCGTGGACCAAACGGGTGGTGCATCCCTCGAAGATCGTCGAGATGAACCAAGAGGTCGAGGTGGTCGTGCTCGACGTAGACGAGGCGAACCGGCGCATCTCGCTCGGCCTGAAACAAGCGGTACCGAATCCCTGGGATTTGCTGCGCATCAACCATCCGGTCGGATCGCGCATTACCGGGGTGGTAAAACATATCACGGACTTCGGGGTCTTCGTCGGTATTGCCGAGGGCATCGATGGGTTGGTCCACATTTCCGACATGCACTGGACGAGAAAGATCAAGCACCCCTCGGAGCTTTACAAAAAGGGCGATACGATCGAGGCGGTGGTGCTGAGCATCGACCCCGAACACGAGCGAGTGGCCCTGGGGGTCAAGCAGCTTACCGAGGACCCGTGGACCACCATGGCCCAGAGATATCCGGTGGGCAGCCGCGTGCGTGGCAAGGTGACTTCCGTGACTGACTTTGGCGTATTCGTAGAACTGGAAGAAGGCGTCGAAGGTCTGATCCACGTTTCGCAATTGAGCCACGAGCGTGTGGATCGTCCTCAGGACTTGTTCCAACCCGGCCAAGAAGTGGAAGCAGAAGTGACTCTGGTCGATCCGAAGGACCGTAAGATCAGCCTGAGCATTCGTGCGCTGCGCCGCACCGAAGAGCGCCTGGAAATGGAGTCGTACCTGCAACGGGATCGCAATCAAGGGCGCTTCTCCCTGCAGGACATCATGGCGGAGCAGCTCCGGGTGGACACGGAGAAGAAGTAGTATCCCTACACAGGCACAACTGAACCGGGGAGTAACGGGTATGACCAAAAGAGAGCTGGTCGAGGAACTAGGCCGCCGCTTTCCTTACTGTTCCCGACGGGACTTGGAGCTTGTCGTTCACACCGTGTTTCGAAGCATGGTGGAAGCATTGCAGAAAAACGACCGCGTGGAGATCCGCGGCTTTGGCACCTTTCAATTGCGCCAGCGACAAGGGCGCGAAGCTCGCAATCCGAAGACCGGGGCTCCGCTCCACATCGCTCCAAAGCGGGTGCCGTTTTTCCGCGCGGGAAAGGAGTTGCGGCTCCGGGTTGACGGCCGCAAGCCGGACAAAGCTTGACGAGGGCGCGCTTTCACCCGTGCACCTCGCTGAAGGCGCAGAGTGGGTAGAGGCACTGGGCGGTCGCCCACGAGGAAACGGAGGACGGAGGGTCGGGTGGTCGACGTTCTGTGGGCACCATGGCGCGGCGTGTATCTGACGGGCCCGAAACCCGACGAATGTATCTTTTGTCGCGCCCGCGATGCCAAGGATCCGCAGGAACAGTACGTGCTCAGCACCTCGCCGGTCGTGGTCATGCTGAACAAGTTTCCGTACGCAACGGCTCATTTAATGGTTGCCCCGCGCCGCCACACTGCAGACTTTGCCGGCCTGCCAGCGAGCGAATCCTGCGAGCTGATCACCGCTGTTCAACGCGCCGCCGCCATCCTCCAAAAAATCTACAAGCCCGACGGAATGAACATTGGCCTCAACTTAGGCACCGCCGCTGGAGCCGGCTTTGCAGATCATTTGCATTGGCACGTGGTGCCCCGCTGGGCCGGAGACACCAACTTCATGCCGGTTGTCGCCGGCGTCAAAGTGATGCCCGATCACCTGGCGGCAATTTACGAGAAGCTGAAGCCGCACTTTTCCAGTCGTTGACCGGCTTGGCCAAAGCCTCGGTGCTTTCGGCTTGTCCTTAGCGCCTACCACCGGCGCCTCTTTGGCTTTCCCAACCGTTCCGAGGCAATAACGTGTTCCCCTGCTTCTCGCCTGCCTCCATGGGTCTCCGGGTTTGCATAGGCACGGAGCAACACCTCCACCGCCTCCCGCACCACTCGTTGGCGTTCGCGCTGGGTGGGGCGCTGCCTCCCCCCGATCAAGAGTCCTACGTTGATCATGCCAAGCCACATGCCCAGTAACTGCTCTGCTGCCAGCAGGCTGTCGTGGGGGCGAAGATCGCCGCGGGCCTCGGCGGCGGTAAGAATGCGCGCGACCTTAGCCCGCATGACTTCTGGGCCCTCGCGGTAAGTCAAGGATCCGAGCTGGCGGCGCAAAGCGGGCTCTGCGGCCAGCATCCGCTGCAAGGCAATGGCTTCGGTACCGGTAAGAAATTCGAGCAAGGCCTCACCGAATTCCACCAGAGAGCTACGAACGTCTGCCGTGCTTTGGGGTAACCGATCGAGTGCAGCCGTCATCGTTGCCCGGTGACCTTGGATGACTGCCCGCAGCAATGCGCGCAGGTTGCGGAAGTGCGCGTACAACGTCGCCTTCGATACGCCGGCCTCGCGAGCGATTCGCTCCATGCGCAGCGCGCGAGGATCGCCGGAGAAGAACAACCGCTGGGCAGCAGATAAGATAGCCGCGCGTTTGCCAGGGTCTGGTGGTCGCCCTCGGGCTGGGCGCAACCGCCGGCCGCCCCGCGGCAATGCCTCGGGTACAGGACTCTTTCTAGCCATTTACTGAACGGAGCCGTTCAAATATACTTTCGCCGAACTCATGCACTCGCATCGTGGATGGCGGTTTTGTTGGCACAGTGTGTTGTGCGCCGCAATGTTCGTGGGCGGGCTGTGGGGGTGCAGCCAAGAAACCACGCCAAGAGAGCGGGAGCTGCCGCCGCTGGTCCGCGTCGCCAAAGTGCAACCGGCGGAGCCTTTGGTCTGGAGCCTATCCGGAACGATTCGGGCGCGACACGAAACGCCCGTTGCCTTTCGGATTGGCGGCCAGATTCGGCAGCGACTGGTGCAAGCTGGCGACCGGGTCACTGCTGGGCAAGTGTTGTTCCGCTTGGACGATCACGACGTTCGGCAAGCGGTCGTGGCGTCGGAGGCGCAGGTCGCTGCTGCCCGTGCAGAAGCCGACCATGCCGAGCGCGAGCGCTCGCGCGCCGCAGCGTTGCAGGAGCAACAGATCGTCAGCGAACAGGCCTACGAACTTGCCCTGACCGCCGCCACCGCCGCACGCGAGCGCCTACGGGCAGCCGAAGCGCAGCGGGCTCAGGCACAAAACCTCCTCGCGTACACCAACCTCGAGGCGCCTTCCGACGGCGTGGTCACGGAAGTTCATGCCGAGCCTGGTCAAGTTGTTGCCCCAGGCCAAACCGTGGCCGTCGTCGCGCTGGATGGTCCAAGGGAGGCAGAGGTCTTTCTGCCGGAAACCCGTCACGCGGATCCGCCCTCGGAGGCGCTCGCATCGGTCTGGGGTGATCCGCGCGAGTGGCGAGCCTCTCTGCGAGAGCTGGCAGGGAGTGCTGACCCGCTGGCGCGAACGTGGCGAGCTCGGTTTGCGTTGGAGGGAGACACGGCAACGTTGCCCCTCGGTGCGACCGTTCGCTTAGTGTTCCGCGAGGGTGCAGGCGCTCTGCAACGCGTTCCGGCGTCGGCAATTTTCGAAAACGGCGACGGCACCCACGTTTGGCTCGTGCGTAACCAGCAAGTGGAACTCGTACCGGTGCGCGTGCGACGGATCGACGAGGAGTATGCGTTCCTCGAGGCCTCGTTACCCGAGGAATCTGTTGTGGTGGCGCTCGGCGTCCATTTGCTCCAGCCGGCACAAGCGGTGCGAGTGGCGCCATGAATCGTTTTGCATTCAACCTTTCCGCGCTTGCCGTCCGTGAGCGATCGGTCACGCTATTTTTCCTGCTGGCCACGGCCGTAGCCGGAGCTACGGCATTTTGGTCGTTAGGGCGGGCCGAGGACCCGGCATTCACGGTACGCGCGCTGGTTGTTTCTGCGTTGTGGCCAGGCGCCACTGCCCAGCAGATGCAAGAGCTGGTAGCCGATCGTTTGGAAAAGCGGATCCAGGAGGTGGAGTACTTCTACCGTATGGACACCACTGCCCGCCCGGGTAGGGTGGACATTATTGTCGAGTTCCACGATTACACACCCTCGGCCAAGGTTCCCGACCTCTTTTATGAAGTGCGCAAACGGATGCTCGACGAAGCTCCTCGTTTGCCCCCGGGCGTGCGGGGACCGTTGGTCAACGACGACTTTTCGGACGTGTACTTTGCCCTTTACTCGCTCACGGCTCCGGAGCTTGCACCACGGCAACTTGTGCGCGAGGCGGAGAGAATCCGCGATCGCCTCCAGGCCATTCCCGGTGTTCAAGAGGTGCACATCCTCGGGGAACGGCCAGAGCGGGTGTTCGTACGCTTCGACAACGCTCGGCTGGCGCAGCTAGGGATTTCGCCGGCACAGGTACAAGATGCGCTCGATGCGTACAACCGCCTGATGCCGTCGGGCTTGTTCGAGGGGCGAGGTCCGCGAATCCTGCTTCGTGTCGAAGCCGACCTCGCCGATTTGGAATCCATCCGCAACGTGCCGCTCCGCATGGGCGCCCGGCTCGTTACCCTCGGAGAAGTGGCTGCAGTGGAGCGTGGCTACGAGGATCCTCCCACGTACTTGGTACGAGCGTTCGGCAAAGATGCGGTACTGCTGGGTGTCGTCATGCGCAAAGGGGAAAACGGCTTGGTTCTCGGGGAACGGCTCCAAAGCTTCTTGGCGCACCAGCAGGAGATCCTTCCGGTCGGCTTGCATTTGGACGAAGTCACCAACCAAGCACACGCGATCGCGGCAGCGGTAAAGCTCTTTCAGGTGAAATTCTTTCTCGCTGTGGGTGTAGTCACCCTCGTGAGCCTTGCCGCCCTCGGACCCCGAGCGGGGATCATCGTTGGGATTGCCGTGCCTCTTACCCTGGGACTGACTTTCGTGCTCATGCGCGCCACGGGGATCAACCTCGATCGGGTTTCGCTTGGCGCCTTGATCGTGGCACTCGGGCTGCTGGTCGACGACGCGATCATTGCCATCGAAATGATGGTGGTCAAACTCGAGCAGGGTTGGGAGCGTGCGCAGGCGGCTGCTCACGCGTGGAATGTCACGGCGGCTCCGATGCTCACTGGCACAGTGGTCACTGCTCTCGGGTTTTTGCCCATCGGGTTCGCACGCTCGGGTGTCGGCGAGTACGCCGGCAACATGTTTTGGGTGTTGGCCTACGCCCTCTTGATTTCCTGGCTCGTCGCCGTGGTGTTCACTCCTTATCTCGGGGTTGCCCTCCTCCCCGAGTTCCGCCACCGCGAGCAGGCCGAGCACTCGTTGTACGACACCCGAGTTTACCGAAGGTTACGGCGCGCCATCGAATGGTGTGTGAAACGGCGGCTGAGCGTGGTGCTAATCAGTGCTGCCATTTTGGCGGCGAGCATGGTCGTGCTGCAGACGACAGTGCCGCGACAGTTCTTCCCCACGTCGGATCGCCCGGAAGTGATCGTCGACCTGTACCTTCCCCAAGGTACGAGCATCAAGGTTACCGACGACGTCGCGCGACGAGTGGAACGCTTCCTTCAGCAAAGACCAGAAGTGAGAAGCCTGTCTGCGTACGTGGGTGCCGGTGCCCCTCGATTTTTCATTTCTTTGAACCCGGAAATGCCGAACCCGGCATTTGCAAAAGTCGTTGCGGTCACTGGCTCGGCGCACGAACGCGACGTGGTCCTTGCCGCAATTCGGGAAGCAGTGGCCAATGGGCATTTCCCCGAGGCAAGAGTGCGTGCGCACACGCTCCTGTACGGGCCTCCGGTACAATGGCCCGTGAGTTTCCGCGTGGTCGGACCAGACCCGACCGAGCTTCGGCACCTTGCCCGTGAGGTGCGCGAGATCGTGGCACAAAATCCCCACGTCGTCGATGCCCACCTGGAGTGGCAAGAGCGCATGCCGGTGTTGCGCTGGGTAGTGGACCGCGAGCGACTGAGGGCCATTGGCCTTACCCCGCGCGAGTTGGCCCAGCAGCTCGAGTTCGAACTCGCTGGATTGCCGGCCACGGAGCTACGCCAGGATGTGCGTGGAGTCCCCCTTTACCTTCGGGGAGTCGACCACGGGCAACTGGCAACGTTACAAGTGAAAACACTCGACGGGCGTTCGATTCCTTTGACCCAAGTGGGCACATTGCAGCTCGACTTCGAAGACCCGGTCTTGAAGCGTTACAACCGCGAGCCTTTCATTGCCGTCAATGCGGAAGTGCGTGGTGCCCAACCAACTGACGTGACCTGGCAAATATGGAAGGCCCTGGCCGGGTTGCGATCACGTCTTCCACTCGGATACCGGATCGACATTGGCGGAACGGTCGAGCAGTCGCAAAAAGGCGAACGGTCCATCCAAGCCGTGCAGCCAATCATGCTCTTGCTCATGTTGATGGTGATCATGCTGCAAATGCGCACCTTCCGCGGCACCCTTCTCGTGGTGGCGACCGCTCCCCTCGGCATCATTGGCGCAACTCCTGCGTTGCTCCTCACCCAGCGACCTTTAGGCTTCGTCGCCATGCTGGGGATGGTTGGGCTCGCCGGGATTCTCATGCGGAACACGCTGATCTTGGCGAAACAAATCGATGACAACCTCGATGCTGGAATGAGCCCACGCGAAGCGATCGTCGAGGCAACCGTGCGGCGTGCCCGGCCCGTGGTTCTGACTGCTGCTGCCGCGGTGCTCGCCTTCGTCCCGTTGGCCACGGACACATTGTGGGGGCCAATGACCATCGCCTTGATTGGCGGGGTCACCGTCGGGACGATCATCACGCTCCTCTTGTTACCCGCGCTATACGCTTTGTGGTTCGGGTTGCGGCCCGGGGCGATGCCATCGTAAAGGTACGCGGCCAGCGCAGGGGAGCTTACGGGCACGGGCGCGGCGCGGTCCACTGCAGGTGCGGCCGTTTGGTGCTGGTGTTTTTGTGTGCGGGTGTGCCGCTCGACGGGTAGGCTGCGTCAGCGGGCAGCAGGGTTAATTGCGTAAACTCCAGTAATCCGAGCCTGCGCGAGCACGTGCCCTTGCAGTGCGCGCAACACGTCGCCGCCGGCAAACTTGCCCGTCAGGGGGAAGCGATCGAAGTCGGTTGCATAGAGTGTGAAGTGGTAGTGGTGAACGATTTCGTCGTTCCACGGCGGGCAGGGGCCGTCGTATCCATAATAATCGCCTGCCATTTGGGGATCGTTGGCAAACCAGTTCGTGTAGTCGTTGATTCCCTGCCGGGTGCCACGCGGACCTTCAGGGCCAGGCTTTCCGCGGGGGACGATGCCGTTAGAAAACTCGCCCTCGGCAATTTCCCCGATCGTTGGAGCCAAGTCCACCAAGACCCAGTGAAAGAAGTCCACCCGCGGCAGCGAAGCGGGCACAGTAACTCCTTCCTTGTTCACGTCATCGGCACGACTCGGAACATCGGAGTCGTGGCAAAGAAGCACCAGAGACTTCGTCCCCGGAGGCAGGTCGGACCAGGCAAGGTGCGGGTTTTTGTTGTCGCTGAGCTCCACATGGGTTTGGGGATGGTACTTGCCAAAAGCGCAGCGTTCGGGAATTCGCCCGCCATCCGTAAAACTCTCGCTCCACAACTTCATGGTACATCCTCCTCGTTGGCAAACTTGTCCGGCCGCTATCCAAGGGGTGTTGCAGCCGTTTTGGCGCCCACCAGAGATTGCACCGCTTGGGTCAGGCCGTCAACGCTCAGGTAAAACATGGGGAACAGCTTGCGGATGATCCGGCAGGTATCGGCGTCCCAGTACGCGGGTTTCTCCGGATTCACCCAAACCGAACGCTCGAAGTGCGAGGCGATGCGCTGCAGCCAAACGATGCCCGGGGTAGCAGAAACCCGGCGTGGGTCGATGTTCCCGTAGGGTTCGAGAAGCTCTGCCGGGTGCATCGATGCATCGCCCACGATCATCACTTTCCACCGATGATCCAGGCGGCGCAGTAAGTCGCCCGTGGGCACAGCGTCGGAACGAAACATCCGTGCCCGGTTATAGACGTGATCGTAAACGCAGTTGTGGAAGTAGTAGGCCTCGAACGCGCGCAAGCCGCGTTCTTCGTGCAGCGCGGTCAAAAGCTGGCTCACCGGTTCGAAGTACGGATCCATGGTACCGCCGACGTCCATCAGCAAGAGCAAGCGCACGTCGTTGCGCCGTGGCGGCCGAAAAATCAGTTCGATCTCGCCGGCATTGCGGCAGGTTTCATCCACGGTTCGGTCGAGGTCGAGTTCCGTGGCTTCGCCGCTACGCGTCAGATGGCGCAGCCGGCGCAACGCCACCCGGATTTGCCGCACGTCGAGGCTGACGTCTGTTCGATAGTCACGAAAGCGGCGCTCCTCTGCCACCTTCATCGCCGAACGGCTGCGCGGCGGCCCGCCGACCCTGATTCCCGTGGGGTGTTGCCCAGAGTGACCAAAGGGCGAGCGTCCGCCCGTGCCGATCCATTTGTCTCCCCCGTCGTGTCGCTCGGTTTGCTTTTCCAACGTTTCGAGGAAGCGCCGCATCAGTTCATCGTGGCTCAAGCGTTCCAACTGAGCGAGCTGTTCGGGAGTCAAGTTCGGAAAGTTTTTGGGATTGCGCAGCCAGTCGAGAACCTTCTCCACCACCTCGTCGCCGAGCGATCCCTCGACTCCGCGGAACACTCGGGCAAACACGCGGTCATAAGCGTCGAAGTAAGTTTCACTTTTGATCAAGCAAGCACGACCGAGTTGGTAAAAGCCGAGCAAGCTCGACCCGTGCAGGCCTTTTTCCAGGGCCTCGAGAAACGTCATCCATTCCTGGATGCCGACCGGAACCCCTTCCTCGCGCAAGCCGTAAAAGAGGTCGAGGAACATGGCCCTGCCTCGCCACTGCAGAGCAGGTTACTGGTTGTATCGTGGCCCGAGTTCGGACCACGACTTGGGGAAACGCCCGCCCGCTGCGTCGTACCGGAGCAAGGCGTCCACGTCCTGTTCCTTTTTCAGGAGCGCTCCCACGAACGGGATATGTTGCTCCACTTTCTCGATACTCACACCGGCCCGCACCAGGGCAGCGATCCAATCGATGAGTTCCGAGGTCGATGGCTTCTTTCGTAGCTCCGGCTGCTCGCGGAGCCAGTAAAACTTGATCAGCACCTGGTCCAACAGCTTGGCGTCGAGGTGCGGATGGTGCACGGCCACGATGCGCCGCATGAGCGCAGGGTCGGGGAACTCGATGTAGTAAAAGATGCAGCGGCGCAAAAACGCGTCGGGAAGTTCCTTTTCGTTGTTGGAGGTGATGATCACGATCGGGCGGTGGCGTGCCACGATCTCCTCGCCTGTCTCCACGATGGTAAAGCGCATTTCGTCCAGTTCGCGCAACAAATCGTTGGGGAACTCGAGGTCGGCCTTATCGATTTCATCGATGAGCAACACCACGCGTTCCGGGGAGGCAAACGCTTGGCCCAGCGGGCCCAGTTTGATGTACCGGCGAATGTCCGACACGTCGCCGGTGCCAAAGCGACTGTCGTTGAGACGCTGCACCGTATCGTAAACATACAGGCCTTCCGCGGCTTTGCTGGTGGACTTGATATGCCAGGACAGCATCTTCAGCCCGAGCCCTTCGGCCACGTGGCGGGCAAGAACCGTCTTACCCGTTCCGGGCTCGCCTTTGATGAGCAGCGGCCGCTCCAACGCAATGGCACAGTTCACCGCATCCACGAGGGCCGGCGAGGCAATGTAACCTGGGGTCCCTTGAAACCGTTTGAAACCATTATCCTGCGACATGGCCCCACTTGGTATCGGTGAGCACCGCCACACGCAACCCGAGGTGCCGCGGGCAACGCCGGCATCACCACTCCGCCATTGCGGCGATCCCAGGCGCCGCGGGCGCACACGTAGGGGCGCACGGCCGTGCGCCCGCCGTTTCCACCACGCACGCCCCCTGGGAGAGCAGGCGTCCCCGCCCGCAAAACGCTCGAGCACGCGTTTCCTGCGCACCCGCCGGTGTCCTCCTGCGGGCCTTCGGCCCGCACGCGGCAGCATGGCTGCCGCACTCCAAATCACCCCGCACCACAATGGGAATATGGAGTGCGAAAGCCATGCTTTCGCGGGCATCGCGGTAGCGATGCCGTAATGCGACACCCTGGGATCGCGGGCGTCCCGACCCGCAAAACGGCCCAACACGTGCGTCCTACGGCGCCTCAGTGGCGTTCCGGCCGTGTTGGCAACGCACGTGGTGGTGGATGTACGGGCGCACTGCCGTGCGCCCGCCGTTTCCACCACGCACGCCCCCTGGGAGCGCGGACGTCCTCGTCCGCGAAACGGCCCAACACGTGCGTCGTACGGCGCGTTGGCGGCGTTCCGGCCGTGCTGGCGACGCACGTGGTGGTGGAGGCACGGGCGCACTGCCGTGCGCCCCTACCGTCCATGCTGGCGCGGGTGCGGCGATGGCGACGATGGTGGTGGCGGTGGAAACACGGGCGCATTGCCATGCGCCCCTGCATCAGCCCGGCGGCGTGCACCCGGACATCGCCCCCCTGGGAGCGTGGACGTCCTCGTCCGCCCAACCCCCGAATACGTCCGCCTTGCCCACCCGCCCGGCCTGGTCCTGCGGGCCTCCGGCCCGCACGCGGGAGCATGGCTGCCGCACTCCAAAGCGCGCCGTGCGCCCCCGCTTTCCATCGCCACGGACGTCGCCATACTGTCACGCACGCCCCCGCAACACGGATCACCCTCTCCCTCTGGGAGAAGGTGGCCCGAAGGGTCGGGTGAGGGCGGCACGGCCGCACGCCGACGCGCCCGAGACGACGCAGGGGCACGACAATAGGTTCAGGGTTCGAACGCCCGGCAATTTGCGATCTATTCTACCCACGACGTTTCCACCGTCCATCCAGGGTCGTTCAACCGTATCTCCCCGTCTGCGCGAGTAGACTTGCGCGATCACTGCGAGGCACCCAGATCTGCATCCCCATCCGTGCACCGATCTCCACTAGGAGGGCCTGGATCTTTGTCGACTCTCGAAGCTCGGGGCGCCTTTCGTCTTCCTCACCATCCGACTCAGCCTCTTCAGGCACCGTTACGGTAACGTCCTTGTCCGCTCGACGGACGCGGTGGGTGGTTAGCTTCCGGTAGGTAGCCGGGTCTACGGGATACGTGACTTCACTTTTGACCTGAGCCAGGAGCAGAGTTTCGAGGAAGGCGCCATCGGAGTCATCGAGCTGAACCAAACTTCCACGGAGCTTTCCTGTCCAGGTCGGGGAAGTCTTGGATTGACCGCGGGTGGAGGAGAGAGGCTCCCAGACTTGGGCCTCGTGGATCGGAACGGCCTTTTCCACTGGCAGCCATACCAACTCCCGAACACGAAAGCGGACCACGAACGGGTCGTCCTCGGGGTAACAGATGGGTGTCTGTTCGATGAAGGGCCCCTCCCGCACCTCCAGCAGACCTATCCACCTGGATAGCCTCGTCATGTAACAGACGAACTTGTCGCCGGACTTCACCCGCTGCGCGACATTCCGTTGCCGGAGGCGAAATCCGGAGATCGTTCGGTCCGATCGCCCAAACGCTTCGTACGTTTCAGGGGAAAAAGGTCTAGATAGTAGGCCATTTCGCACTACTCGTGACTCATGCTGCCGACTAACGGTGCGCGGCTCAGCTGCGCCGATTACTCCGGCGGCTGCAGTCGCCGATTAGGCGACGCCCACCTCGACGAACTCCCCCTCTGAACTGGGAGGCGGCAGTGGCAAACCGTCTTCCTTCAGGCTCTGGATGTGGAACTCGATCGCCTCTCGGATTAGTTGTAGCACCTCCTCCCGAGTCTCCCCGACTGCAACACAACCAGGCAAATCAGGAACGTGTGCGCCCCAGCTCGTCTCGCCGCGCTCGATAACTACCATGTAACGCATCCTGGGTTCCTCACTTCTTCAAACTTGCCTGCTTCAGTATCGCATTGAGCGTGCCCGGCGGGATGTCAAGACCCTCCTTGCCAGCTACAGTCACCGTGCCAGGTTTCTTCGGATGCTTGAACTGCCGATGGCTTCCCCGGGTCCGTCTCAACTGCCACCCGTCCTCCTCCAGAAGCCGAATCAACTCCCTGACTTTCAAGCGACCTCCACGTTCGCATCACAGTCGCCTAACGGACTGCGTTTCGGCCACGCCGCAAAACGCAGGGAAGCACCCTCTGCTGGAAGCGGTTGTTGGCGGGCTCATGGCCAAGGCTTGGGACTCCGTTGCTCGGTGCCCACCACCAAATCAGGTCCCACCAGGTGCTCCACCCGCGCGTGGCGAAAGGACACCGCTTTCATCCAGGCGCAACAGTCGGCACCCGTGTAATTGAAACCTGCCGGCGTCTCAATGCAGGCCCCGTGATACACATCATGCACGAACCGGGTGGGGTAAGGTAGCCCCTCTCCCCCAGGTTCGCTCGTAATCACTTCAATCGTCATCGGTAACCTGTTGTCGTCGAAACGAACATTCAGTTTCTGCTTCTCTGGCACACAAGTAGGGCCGGAATCCACACGGGAGCCCAATCAGCAGATCACGAGGGACGAACAGCCGCGGGCTTGGTGCTTGGTTTCGACGGCGCTCGTAAATCACCACAATCCGGAGTATGAACCAGGTAATCAGCAAATCTGAAGCGAACGCCCCTGTCGCCGGATTTCCAAATAACGCCGTGACGAAGCGCACAAGGCTCAACCCTTCGTTAATGAAGCGTTGAACGAAGAATATGTAGGGAACGACCGCTCCGACAATCGCCAGAAGGAGATATAGCCGTTTCATTGTATCGCCTCTCCTTCGTGGTGCTCCACATCTTCTACTATGGGAGTTCATTGGCGCAGTTGCCCACCCAGTGGTGCCGTTCAGCAGCGCGTCGCTTGGGGCGCCCTCTGCAAGGCATGGTTAGGCTGTTACGTTGCACGGCCTCTGCCAACATTACGAGCTCCCACCGCTCAAGTAAACGGCGGCAGATCCGCTCTGCAGAACCCAGGAACAGGGGCAACATCAACCGCCCGAGAAATCCCCACTTGGCGCGGGCAATAAATTCGAGGTTGACTTGAGAACCCAGGTCGAGCGGGTCCGCTCACCATGTACGTTTGAGTTCCTTCAGCGGACACAAATCGTCGGGGGCGTTCGTATCGACAGAGTGGGCATACGCTCGTCCTTCGTCCCGTAGTATACGGGTTTCGTTCCACCCGCGATCCATCGTATCGTAGCAGCGACGTCACATTCCCAGCCCTTGTCCTGAGACCACCTCAACTTTGCTGAGTTATCCACAATGTCCGCACAGCCCGCATGGTTGGTCATGACTTGCCACCTCTGGCGGACAAGGACAATGTGAGACGCAGTCTGGTGAAGCTCGCCATCCGCAATCCAAGATTTCGTCGCCGTGTCTGTTCCCCCTCCTCACCATTTGTTAGAGGCCGACCGCTCACAGTCAGCGGGGGCGCCAAGCGCCGTCTGCTGCATGCCGTACTTGAGCGGCTGTCTGGTTTTGTCATGGTGGGTCCGAAGAATTGCGGTGCGGGCAGCGTCCGGGGGATCCGGGCCGACGACGCGAGTGGCGCTCCGCTGTTTCGGCTCGCCAAGTTCATCGCTGCCGCGCAGGATCCAGGAGCGGATTCGATCGAGCTCGGAGACGCGGTCGGCGTCCTGGTCTCGGCCAGCACACGGGGTCTCATTTGGTTCCTCCGCCCCTCCGTCGTTGCGAGCTACGGGTCCACCGCCACGACGACCTCGGCTTCGCCGTCGCCGTGGACGCCGTGTGCACAGGACAGCTCGGAGGAGGCTGATGGGATGGCTTCCAGCGGGGCTTAGTTCCGGACCACGTACGAGTTGGATCGTGGGCGGGCGAGTGATTCTGGATTGACATGGCGCAAGCCTTCTCCAGGTACCCGCGTGTCTTCTCCGTGCCTCACATAGGGCTGAGGCCCTCGCCGCCCTGCACCCCTCACACCGAGAGATAGTGTATGCAGGAGATGCCATGCAGGAAGGCGTTGAGCCGGTGCTCGTTCTTCGTTTGCAGGCGGCCGGAGCCATTGAGACCCTGCACCAATTAGACGCCGTCCGACTTCAGCGCTCGATGGCCCCCGGGAGCACATTGATCGGATTGGCTTGATGTGGACCGCGTCGAAGCTGGTGATCAGGTCGAAGGCCGCCACCGCTGCGGTCTCATCAAAGTAGCTCAGATCGGGGATGACGAACTCCACGTTCTGAAGCTTTCGCTCCGCGGCCTCGTTGCGCGCCGCCGGGCTTGCCTCCCGGGAGACAGTTAAATCCCGCTGAAGCGGCTTTCGGCAACAGGCTCGCCGTGTGATCAAGGTCCAACCGGTGCCGCACTCGGTGTCGAGCATGGTGCCGCCGGCGCTGAGGTGCTCGGCCAGGACCGGGACCACGGGAAGGAGATGCTTCTCCGAAGGTCGCCGACATCGTGGCCCCCCTGTCCCCGCGGCTTGTTCCTGCGGGCCTTCGGCCCGCACGCACCAGCATGGCTGCCGCACTCCAAATCACGCCGCACCACAATGGGAATATGGAGTGCGAAAGCCATGCTTTCGCGGGCATCGCGGTAGCGATGCCGTAATGCGACACCCCCTGGGAGCGCGGGCGTCGCCGCTGGCAGAACGCCCGAACACATGCGTCCCTCAACGTGTTCGTTGCGTTTCAGTTGCGTTGGCAACGCACGTGGTGATGGAAGCACGGGCGCACTGCCGTGCGCCCCTACCGTCCATGCTGGCGCGGGTGCGGCGATGGCGACGATGGTGGTGGCGGTGGAAACACGGGCGCATTGCCATGCGCCCCTGCAACCGCACGGCGGCGTTGTGGTTACGTCGGAAACGTGCGTGCCGATGGAAACTGCGGGCGCACTGCCGTGCGCCCCTACACGGCCGGCGGCAACGATGGGTGAGTGAAGGGGCTCGAACCCTCAACCCCCGGAGCCACAGTCCGGTGCTCTGCCAGTTGAGCTACACTCACCACGGCACGGTCGCGACACTGCCAAGCACTGACGAATATGCAAAGGCATCGGCCCTCGCAAGGCCGACCATTTCACGAGCGCGCCAGAAGGGATTCGAACCCCTGACCCACGGCTTAGAAGGCCGTTGCTCTATCCTGCTGAGCTACTGGCGCTGACAGCGATTTAGCCAAGAATTTTGCACCGTGGCAATCAATCGGGGTGAGAGGATTTGAACCTCCGACTCCCTGCGCCCAAGGCAGGTGCGCTACCAGGCTGCGCTACACCCCGCCACGATTTTCCCTTATGCCGGCCACTGCGGGCCACGCTTGGCTAACAGTACCCCTTTGGGAAATCAACGCAAGCCAGCGCTGCATCGCTCGATACGATTGCTGCTTCCGCACAAAGGCAATGCACCGAAGCACGATTCCCCCATGGCCCCATCGAGCTTCCCTCCATGCCACCGGCTCAATCGCACGTAGCGCCAGGAACGACATGGTTCGTCAGGAAGCTCACCAGAACCTCTCGCAACTTTTGAGCTGCGCGTGCGCGGTGAGAGTATTGGTTTTTTTCTTCGGGGCCCAACTCGGCAAACGTTCGGTCGCAACCGACAGGTATGAAAATTGGGTCGTAACCGAAACCACTGGCGCCCCGTGGCTCCAAGGCAATGGTCCCTTCGCAGCTTCCCTCCACGGCCAACGTCTTGTGGTCTGGCCGCGCCACGACGAGCACGCAGCGAAACCGAGCGCTACGCCGCTCGGGCGGCACGCCGGCCAGGGCCGCCAGCAACTTCGCCACGTTGGCGGCATCGTCTGCCTGCGGGCCCGCAAAGTGAGCCGAGTCGACCCCGGGTTCCCCGTTCAGTGCATCCACTTCCAAACCCGAGTCGTCCGCCAATGCTGGCAGGCCACACCACTCCGCAATACCTCGAGCTTTGAGGGTGGCGTTTTCTAGGTACGTGCGCCCTGTTTCCTGGACCTGCGGATGCCCCGCAAAGTCGATGAGAGAAAGACACTCGACGCCAGTACCTGCTAACAGCTCCTGTAGCTCCCTCGCTTTGCCTGGATTGGCTGTGGCCAGAACCAAACGAGGCTTTTGCACCCGATCGCTCATGGAAGTGCGCGCCGCTGCGCCTGAAGTAGCTCTTGAATCCCGGCCCAAGCTAAATCGGCCAACTGATCGAGGGTAGCGCGATCAAACGGGCTTCCCTCCGCCGTGCCTTTGACCTCCACGAACCGGCCTGTATCGGTCATCACGAAGTTCATGTCTACTTCCGCGCGCGAATCCTCCGCGTAGCATAAGTCCAGCATGGGCACCCCATCCACCACACCAACGCTAACCGCAGCCACTGCCCCGGTCAGCGGTGTTTGCTCGATCAGCCCGTTCT
>BEIG01000013.1 GCA_002898795.1 bacterium HR30
CGACGACGAACAGCTATCGGCGGCTCGTGCCGGGCTTCGAAGCGCCCGTCAATCTCGCGTACTCCAGCCGTAACCGATCCGCGGCAGTGCGCATTCCCATGTACAGCCCGAGCCCCAAGGCAAAGCGGATCGAAGTGCGGTTTCCCGACCCGACGGCTAACGGCTACCTCGCTTTTGCCGCCATGCTCATGGCCGGGCTCGACGGCATCCAAAAGCGGATCTCCCCGGGCGATCCCCTGGACAAGGACATTTACTCCCTCACACCGGAGGAGCTCAAGGACGTGCCGAGCATGCCTGCAAGCCTCGAAGAAGCCCTGGATAATCTCAAAAAAGACCACGAGTTCTTGCTACAGGGCGACGTGTTTACCGAGGATGTGATCGAAACCTGGATCGAGTACAAAATGGCAAACGAGGTGAACGCTATGCGCTTGCGTCCGCACCCGTGGGAGTTCGCCCTGTACTTCGATTCATAAGCCGCGCAAACCAGCGCACATACCAACGGGGCGGAAGACCCGACTTCCGCCCCGTTTTTGTTTGCGCCTATTTCGCGCAGGGATCAGCGGCCGTGCCGGAGAAGGAAGTCAATGCACCGCCGGTGCCAACTCCGATAGGGCGGATACATCAACCGCAGTAGGGACAAGCGCGGGGCCTGGAATACGGGCCGCAATTTGCTGAACTCCAAGAATCCTTCATAGGCGTGATACTGCCCCATGCCGCTGGCCCCAATCCCACCAAAAGGCAAATCGTGCTGCGCCACGTGCAACACGACGTGGTTCACAGTGACCCCGCCAGAAACCGTAGAAAAAAGCACCTTGTCCCTTTTCGCTCGGTCGTTGGTGAAAATGTACAGTCCCAGCGGACGGTCGCGCTCGTTGATATAAGCGACGACTTCGTCCAGATCGTTATACGTTTTCACGGGGAACAACGGTCCAAAGATCTCTTCCTGCATGATCACCATATCGTCCGTGGGGTCCAGCACCAACGTCGGGGGAATCTTTCGCAAGTGGTCGTTGAACTTCGGTTGCGGAACCAAGGGCACGATCTTCGCCCCTTTGCGCTCGGCATCTTCCAACGTGGCTCGCAAGCGGCGATACGAGCGATCATCGATCACGGAGGTGTACGATTCGTCCTCTGGATCTGGATAGCGGCGGCTCATAATGTCTTTGGCCAGCTCCACAAAAGAATCCCGCTGTTTCGTCGGCACGAAGAGGTAGTCGGGCGCCAAACACGTTTGACCCGCGTTGATATATTTCCCATACAAAATACGCTCAGCAGCTTCCCGCAAGTCGAAGTCCTCGCAGATGATCGTTGGCGACTTGCCGCCAAGTTCGAGTGTAACCGGGGTCAAATGCTCCGCAGCGTTGCGCATCACGGTTTTGCCAGCGTCGGCAGAGCCGGTAAAAATCAAGTGATCGAACGGTAGGGTGGAGAACTCCTGCGGCCGTACCCCGGGCAAAATCGCCACGGTGTCCTCCGGAAATACGGCACGGAACTTCTCCGCAAGCAGGCGGCACACCGTCTGCGAATTGCTCGCCATTTTGATCATCGCCCGGTTGCCGGCGGCCAACACGCTGGTGAGCGGGCTGACCGTGAGGAATACCGGATAGTTCCACGGTGAAATGATCCCCACGACGCCCTTCGGCTGCGGCATGACCCAGTTCTTTCCCGGAAAGAACATGGGCGAAACTTTTCGCCGCTGCGGTCGCATCCACTTTTTCAGCATCCGCCGCGTGTACCGGATGCCGTCGACACAGCCAAAGAGTTCGAGCATCTTCGTCTCTTCTGGGCAGCGGTGACCGAAGTCCTGCCGCACCGCATCGGCGATGAGATCATCGTTGTCGAGCAAAACCTGTTCGAGCTTTCGCAGGTTTTCCAGCCGTTCTTCCAAGCTTGGGTACGGCTGCCGCAAAAACGCTTGCCGTTGCAAGAGGAAGATCCTCTGTGCTTCGGTTTCGACGACTTCGAGCTTACGAAGCTGTGCTGTCTGCGCCATTGCTTCCCTCCTTGCTCATAGCCGGCGAGCTTCGCTGGCGGGGCAAAACGTTGATGGATCCATTGCATTGGTTCAGCATAGACTCAAGCGGCACATTGCTCCCGTGGGTTCCAGCAGCCCCACCGCCGAGGCGCAACGCTCCCGTCTCCAGGGAACTTCTTGGCCCGACCGGCTGCTCACTCCAACCTCGATGTCACGGTACACACGTCGACCAGCAAGACCCAGGCATCCACTGCCTGGGATGTGGTGAAAAGCCGCGTCCGTACCGCGCGAATTTAGCACCTCCACCAAAGCAAACGTGCGACAAGGACCGAAGGGTGCGGACCACTCTCGAGGAAGCAGCGATACGGGGTTGGGATGACCACCGCAGCAGGCGAAACCTTGCCCCCTAAGCAAGAAATGCAGACGTGGCCCTTTTCCTCCGAAAGAAATCAGCCCAAAGGGCGCACCGGGGTAGCCTTCGGCCATGTTGGGGATTCTGCGTGGGACCGCAGCCACGGTCGGCGACCGCCGGCCAAAATTCAGTGTTCTGAAGCCGCAGCCTTCCCTGCTGAACCTGCCCGCCCGCTCCACAATGACTGCCACACGAGCACAGCCACACCGATCGAGATGAACGAGTCCGCCACGTTGAATGCCGGCCAGTAGTACTCCCGCCAATGGAGCGAAATGAAGTCCGTCACCGCTCCTTCGCGGGCTCGATCGATGAGGTTGCCCACGGCTCCTCCCAATATGCTTCCGACTGCGAACAGCACGCCTCGTTCGTCCGCGCCAGTGTGGCGTACCACTTGCCACAACAAAACGATGGCTACCAGCGAGGCTCCGAGAAAGAACGGCAATCGCCAGGAGTCGGGAGCTCCCGCAAGGAACCCGAATGCACCGCCGGTGTTTTTTACGTGGGTCAGTTCCGCAAAGCCAGGGATGATTTCGATCACTGCGTGCAGAGGAATCCAAGCGACCACCATCCACTTTGTCACCTGATCGGCAAAGACGACGATCGCGGCTAACCCGAGGACGAAGCCGTACTTACCCATGGGGAAGATTCTCCACCACCGCTACGCAGCGAGCACAGAGTCCAGGATGCGCTGCATTCGATCCAACGGACTGACTAAAGTTCCAGCAGCGTTCGCACTTTTTTCCTCGCGCCGGCTCCACGGCAATGCAAAGCTCCGGCAGGATCGGGCTTGCGGCCTCGGGTGGGAGTGATTCGTCCCACTCGACCTGCGAGACAATGAACACGGTAGGAAGCTCGCTCAAATACTCCCGCAGCAGCGAGCCAAGGGCTCCCGCGGCACGCAGCCGCACGAGTGCATCCAGAGAGTGTCCAATTCGGTCCGCGCGTCGTGCATCTTCCAGGGCCTTGGTCACGGCAGCGCGCACATCGAACAGCTTCTCCCAACGAGCGAACAAGGCTTCGTCGCGTGGCAAGTCATCGCGAAACTGGAGGAAAAACACGCTGTCTGCGGGGCGCGCCGGTACGTGCCGGAACACCTCTTCCGCAGTGAACGACAGAATCGGAGCCATGACGCGCACCAATGTGTCGAGAAGCTCGAACAACGTCGTTTGTGCCGAGCGACGAGCGTGCGAGCCAGGAGCAGCGGTATAAAGGCGGTCCTTGACGATATCCAGGTACAACGCGCTTAAATCCACCGCGCAAAAGTTCACCAAGTGGTGCACGACCAAATGAAACTGGAAGAGTTCGTAAGCTCGCCGCACGCGGTGATTGAACTCGGCAGCACGGTGGAGAATCCAACGGTCCAGCTCCGGTAGATCCCCCACAGGTACACGGTCGCGCGTCGGATCGAAGTCATAGAGGTTCCCCAGCAAAAAGCGGCACGTGTTGCGAATCTTCCGGTACGACTCCAACAGCGGAGCGATGAGCGCTTTCGAGAACGAAACATCGGCAGTGTAGTCCACCGAGGCAAACAACAGGCGCAACACCTCCGCACCGTGCTGACGAATGATTTCCTCGGGGGATACGACGTTGCCAAGTGACTTCGACATCTTCTTGGCCGCTTCATCCAGGATCAGCCCGTGTGTGAGCACGGCACGGTAGGGCGCGGCACCTCGAGTAGCCACTGCTGTCAACAACGAGACTTGAAACCAGCCCCGATGTTGATCGACCGCTTCGACGTACAAGTCGGCGGGCCACTGAAGCCCCTCTCGCTGCTCCAGTACGGCCACATGCGAACACCCGGCATCGAACCACACGTCGAGGATGTTCTGATCCTTCTCGAACTCGCTCCCTCCACACCGACAACGCTTCCCCGGGGGTAGAAGCTCCGCCGTGGGCAGCTCGTACCACGCGTCGGAACCACGGCGAGCGAACACCTGCTCTACGTGGCGGATAGTCTCGGGATCGAACAAGAACTCCCCGCACCGAACGCAGCGGAAGGCTGGAATGGGCACACCCCAGGCGCGTTGCCGCGAGAGGCACCAGTCGGGCCTATGTTCCACCATGTTGTAAATCCGATCGTGCCCCCACGAAGGGATCCACGTGACGCCATCGATTTGCTGCAACGCCCGCTGGCGCAACTGCGCATGATCGACACGGAAAAACCACTGCTCCGTCGCTCGAAAGATCAAGGGCTGTTTGCACCGCCAACAGTGAGGGTACGAATGGCGCAATTGCTCTGCCCTGAGCAAGCTACCTTTCTGGTCAAGCAAACGAACGATGTCGTCGTTAGCCTCGAACACCGGCCGACCGGCAAACGGCCCGGCCTCCTCCGTGAAGCGCCCTGCGCCATCGACCGGGGTAAGCACGGGCAAGCCATATTTCTGCCCGACCGCGAAGTCCTCGTAACCGTGTCCGGGAGCCGTGTGGACGCAACCCGTACCGACATCGGCTGTGACGTGCGACTCGAAGACCAGCCGCACGGCGCGGTCGAAAAACGGGTGACGAAAAACGTCGCGGCCGTCGAGCGGTTTCAAGTCCACGGGGATGCGGGCCGCAGCGGTGCGCCCAAGCGCGCCAAGAAAGGCCTCCGCCAACCGCTCAGCCACGATATATAGATCCCCGTCAACGTCCAAAGCCACGTAGTCGAGGTGCGGGTTGAGGCACACCGCTAGATTCGCCGGCAAGGTCCATGGAGTCGTCGTCCAGATTACCGCGAACAACCGATTCGCCCGTTCCGCCAGGGCCGCACGGTCTTCCTCGCGCTTGGCGATCGCCCGGGCATCTTCTGGCGAGCCCACGAAGGGGAAGCGCACGTAAATCGAGGGCGACACGTGTTCACTGTACTCGACCTCGGCTTCGGCCAAGGCGGTAGCGCACACCGTGCACCAATGAACCGGCCGCAACCCACGGTAAATGTAGCCTCCCTCGACGAGCTCGCGGAACACACGAACGATTTGCGCTTCGTACTCTGGCGACATCGTCAGGTAAGGCCGCTCCCACTCGCCGAGCACGCCCAAGCGTTGGAACTCCGAACGCTGAATGTTCACGAACTTTTCCGCATAAGCGCGACAGCGCTGACGAATCTCGAGCCGACTCAGGGAACGTGCCTTCGGGCCCAATTCTTTGGTCACTTGATGCTCGATCGGCATTCCGTGGCAATCCCAACCTGGAACAAACGGCACCCGGTATCCCGCCAGCAGCTTCGATTTGAGCACCATGTCCTTGATGATCTTGTTCAACGCCGTTCCCAGGTGCACGTGCCCATTGGCATAAGGAGGCCCGTCGTGGAGAACGTAGAGCGGACGACCCGACGTGGCCTCTGCCAGCCGGGCGTACAAACCGCTCCGTTGCCACTCCTCCACCCACGCCGGCTCCCGTTCCGGCAGGTTGGCCCGCATGGGGAAATCCGTCTTGGGTAAGTTCAGGGTTTGCTTGTAATCCATCCAAGGCCCTCGGCATCTCTGACCACGGCAAAAACCTGAAGCGCGCCTTGTAGCAGCGTCGCTCCCGCGATTTCAAACAAACGGAACGCGGCAGCGCAAATCCATGGGGACCTTCTTCTAGCGGTCCATCCAGGCTTCCGAACAACCCTCACCCCGACAAGCAAGCCAGTGCCACCGGCTGCTTGTTTGTGCGTGCGTTTTCCTGGTACTAGCACGGCCCGTGCGTGAAGATCGCCTGGCGGCGCTCGAGCAAGCAGTGGCCCTCGCTTTTGGAAACCAGACCCGGTTGACGACTCGGCAGGCTCTGGCGGGTGACGCCTCCACGCGCAGTTACGAACGCATCTGGCTTTCCGGTTCGAGCGCACCCAAAACTGCCGTGGTCATGTGGCTAGCCGACCGTGGCGTATCCATTTCTTCTGACGAGCTCGCAGTGCTCCCTGAAACCCTAACCGAGCTCCCCTACGTCAACGTGTACCGTTTCCTTCAGCGAATCGGGGTCGATGTACCCTTAATTTACGCAGACTGCTCTTCTCAGGGTCTCCTCCTGCTCGAGGATGTCGGCGACCTCAATTTGTGGGAGACCGTATCAGCGGCAAGCCATGAGAAAGAGGTAATCGAGTGGTTTTGCCGCGCGGTCGACCAGCTCGTCGCCTTGCAGCTCCGCGGCGCCAGCCAAAAGTCTTCTGAGTGTATTGCCTTCCAGCAGAACTTCGACGCTCGCTTGTACCTTTGGGAGTGCCACCACTTCCTCGAATGGGGCTTAGAGCGAAGGATCCGGCACCCGTTGCCGCGCGCGGAGCAACAGGCGTTGGACGAGGAGTTCCGCGTTCTCGCAGATCGGCTAGATGCCGAGAAGCGCTTTTTGGCTCATCGCGACTACCACGCCTGGAACCTGTTCGTACAGCCTCCGGCTCGCCTTCGCGTGATTGACTTTCAGGACGCATTGCTTGCCACTCCGGCTTACGATTTGGCCACGCTTCTCGGCGATCGCGATACACCTTCAGTCGTCACGCCTCTACGCGAGGAGGCTTTGCTCCGTTACTACCTCGAACGTTGGCATCAGGAGGGCGGCCCTACTCTCGACGCAAAGGAGTTCATCCAAACCTACCGCCTCTGCGCACTGCAAAAAGCCCTGAAGGTCGTAGGACGTTTCCACTACTTGGCGGAAGCGAAACAAAAGCCCCAATATTTGCGCTACATCCCAGCGACACTGCGGCAAATTCGCCGGCTTCTTCCTTTTTTTCCCGAGTTTCCGGCGATCGCCACCGTTATTCAGCGCTACTTCCCTGAGTGAACATGCGCGCGATGATTCTTGCGGCCGGCCTTGGAACTCGCCTTCGCCCTTTGACCAACGAGGTGCCGAAACCCCTGCTTCCCGTAGCAGGCAAGCCCATGATTGCATACGCCCTAGAACTGGTGGCTAACGCCGGCATCCGCGAAGTGGTGATCAACCTTCACTACCTTGGAGAACAAATCCGCTCGGCCCTTGGCACCGGTGAGGCCTTCGGTGTCAGGATTTTTTACTCAGTAGAACCGCATCTCCTCGATACAGGTGGAGGGATTGCCGCCGCACGGAGATTTCTTGGGGATTCCCCGTTCGTGGTCGTAAACTCCGATGTTTACATCGAGGGAGATCTCCGCGAACTCATCTCCTTTCACGAACAAAAGGAGGCCTTGGCCTCACTCTGGGTACGCCCTGACCCTCAAGGAGTCCGCCACGACAACGTGCGGGTTGATTCCGCGGGCCGCGTTTACGGCCTCCTTGGGCATACCGCGAGCCCTGATCTCGCCAACCAATTGCCGCGATATTTTTATGCCAGTGCCATGGTCTGCAGCCCTGGGATTTTCGAGTTTCTACCTCCGGGTATTTACAGCCTGACCCGCGACGTCTTGCCCAGGCTGGTTAGGGAGCGTAAACCCGTGTTTGCCCTGGAACACACTGGATACTGGCGGGTTCTCGATACTCACGAAGATTACCGTGAGGGTTGCCGCGAAATTACTGCTCGCCGGGGTTTTGCGCCCCGATCTTGACAGAGCAGGCCGCTAGGCCGAAGTTTTGCTTTGCTGTTCTCCTAGCAGCAACGAGGTTTCATGGGCATCACGATTGTTCAAAAAAGCAACTTAAATGAGCGGAAGCGGAAGGCCAAAGTGGCTTTGGTTTTGGCCGGAGGCGCGGTTACCGGCGGCGGGTTTAAGCTCGGGGGTCTAAAGGCGCTGGACGACTTCCTCGTAAACCGGAAGACGACGGATTTCGATACCTATGTCGGGCTTAGCGCTGGAGCTGTGCTTTCAGCGCCCCTAGCTGCCGGGGTAAGCCCAGCAGAAATGATGCGAAGCCTCACCGGCGAATCCGAGCACTTCAGCCCGCTCGGGGCTTGGGATTTTTACTATCCGAACTTCCGGGAATTCCTGAGCAAGCCCGCGCAGTTTGCGTTGGACGTAGCCTGCTATTTGCCCAATCTACTCGTCGACGTACTCCGCTCTCTCCCTCGGCTAAGAGCGGAACTGGAAACGCCCCTGGACCGAGCATGGAAAAGTCCATCGGTCCGTAACCTCGAGGCGGTGCTCGAACCTCTCGGTAACCTGCTGGCAAAACAGCGGAGTTTGCCCTCGCCTCTCGATTACTTGCCGTCAGGGCTATTCGATAACAGCCCGATCGAGCGGTACTTGCGCCGCAACTTCGAAGCTGCCGGCATGCCCAACGACTTCGTCGGGTTGTACCGCCGAACCGGCAAAGAGTTGTACATTAGTGCGATGAACTTGGATACCGCGGAGAGGGTGGTGTTCGGTCACGACGAGGATACGTCCCTTACCGTCTCGGAGGCGGTGCAAGCTTCCACGGCTCTGCCTGGATTTTATAAGCCTGCTCGAATTCGTGGAGTCGACTATGTCGATGGGGGCGTGCGGCGCACCGCCAATATCGATGTTGCTATCGAGCATGGGGCCGATTTGGTGATTTGCTACAACCCATTTCGTCCCTTCAATAACCGCGTGCGGCGTATCCGGGAAAACGGCTCCTACCGCATCGAAGGCAAGCCCTTGGCCGACATGGGTTTGTTTACGGTGATCAACCAAGTCTTCCGCACCCTGTTACACTCGCGGCTGCAGTACGGACTCCGCCAGTACCAGGACGACCCCAACTTCCGTGGCGACATCGTCGTCATCGAGCCGCAGGAAACGGATCTTCACTTTTTCGAACTGAGCGCGCTTGCCTTCTGGCAGCGCGTGGCAGCGGCTAACCATGGGTACATCTCGGTCAGTGAGTCGATCGAGCATAATTACGATCTGATCAAGCAAATTCTGGCGAGTTACGGGATTCTCATGACCCGCAAACAGGTTCGCGCAGGGGTGGAGCGTATCCGCGAAGCGGGGGAGGAAGAATCGTCAGACGTGCTCACTGAGGAGTCGCCTCGGCGACGGCTGCATGTTGCCTAGTTAGATTGCGACTCCGGCTCGGAAACACGGGCTCCCTTCGCTACCTTACCGCCGTTATGGGGAAACGGGCCCGGACCTGCCCGACAATGCCTCACGCGCAAGGGTTTGCCCCGCTGTAGCGTGGTCCGGGGCAGTGAAGCCCACACAAGAAAGCTCCCTCGCCGAGCCTTTCCTCGAAGGTCCAGGTAATCCCGTCCCCAAGCCTGAGTCGGTCGGCTCGCCCGCGGGCCCTCGGTTTTCGTTTTCGCCCCTAGAGGACCCAGACTCCAAGGCGGCCTCGCCCCTTAATTCGGGAAACGCACATGAGGGAGTGCCTCTGTCGAAGCACTCCCTCATCACGCGTTAGGCAAGGTCGACTGAGACCGCGGCACAAATGCGGTCAACGAAGTGGCGAGGGCGAAGCGCTCTTTATCCGATCAACCATTTCACTGCGACCACCGCCAAAGCCGGGAGGACGATGAGGAAGAGAACGATGCGAAATACCACCGCGAGCCCAGACGGCGCATTTTCCTGGCGCGTCTCTTTCTCCTTATCGCTCATGGGCGTCCTCCGACTGCTGAGCAGCTAAGCGTCCTTGCAAAAAGCCGATGATTTGATCGAAGGCCGCCGTTGACTCCGGAGGGTACATAATGGTCAGAACCCGACCGCCCGAGCCTTCGGCAAACTGTATTTGCAAAAGGTTGGCACTTGGGTTGGGCATGGACCGGAGTGCGACTAGGCTCGAAAGCGGAAATCGCTCTACCTTGCCCCAACGGCGTATAATGCCGGCTTTGGCTGTGATCAGTTGGTCCTCGGTCAGCGCAACTGCTAGCCCAAAGCCCTCCGCACTCACGCGGATTGCCGAACGTTCTACCTCTTCGAATAAAAAGTCCAAATGCTTAGACATGGAAGCTCCTCTCCTATCCAGGGAAATCCGATACGGAGGCTGAAGCCCGAGGTCGAGCAGCAAGTTCCTCCTCCGCCCTCATCGGGCGTCGGCGGAGAAAGCGAAGCAGGAGTGGACAGCTTTGAACTGCCACATAGCGACGCACGCCCTCGTGGCTCAGCACTCGAGCAAACGTTGCTCAGCGCCCTAGGCGACGGAGCTTACGTCGGAGGGATCTTCGGGTCGGGAACGAGGTAGCGCGAGCCGCAACAACCGGCGTACCAAGCGGTTCCGATCCTTCGCAAGAAGCAAACGCTGCTTCTCCCGATCGCAAACCTTCGGGGAAACCGCGGCCATCTCCCTTACCCCACCGAGAAACCGGGAGAACCGCGTTTCCGGCTGCCGCATCACCTCCCGAGCCTCGGGGGCTCTTGGACCCCAGACGAGATCGTCTTGCGCCACGGAGGAAATCACCTCGCTCCGGCGGTGATGCCGCAATTGGTCCTTCGCCGCCCACACTCGCTGACCAGCGACGTTGGCCGCGAGGCAGACTAAAACGAGAATGATCCGCAGTCCCTTGTCCAAGCGAAAACTCTCCCTAGCGGTGTGAGGAAATTCGGCAAGGTGTCACGAGAAGTCGGCCGTAAACAGGGCACGGGCGCCGTGCAACGGACCGATGGCACCAGGCCCCCCCACGCCCCCAAATCTGCGGCGGCAGTTCATTCGCAAACAAAGGCAGCGTTTTTAGGCGGCGCTACCAAGCCCCCTCAATTGGCTGAAAGCCTCCTGTACCACTGCGGGTTTCTCCAAACCCAATTCCCCCAACCGGCGTCCGCGCCGCTGCGGCCACAGCGAAGCGCCTTTCCGAAGAGTCACGTAAGGTTCCATATCTGCGCACTTCCGCACCGAACGAGCGGCCTCTGCATTGTGGGAGGGAGCTCGTCCACGCTCGGCCACATTCCGAGCGCGGCTGGGCCGTGCCCATCCACCCGGAAAGGCTTAGCCGGCACTCACCGAAAAGCCCTGGCGGCTCAGGGCGCCTGCCGCCTGTATCCTTGGGCTCCCTGAAACTCGCAAAGCGAGCCGTCGCTCAGAGCGCTACTTGGGCAAGGGTACTCAAACGCGCTCGATGATCGTGGCGATGCCCATGCCCATGCCGATGCACATGGTCACTAGACCGAAACGCTTGTTTTGCCGTTCGAGTTCGTCGAGCACTGTGCCGATCAGCATGGCCCCCGTGGCGCCTAGCGGATGCCCCAGCGCGATGGCGCCGCCATTAACGTTCACCGTAGCCGGATCCATGCCCGTCTCCCGCATGACGCAAAGCGGTACGGAGGCAAAGGCCTCGTTGATTTCGATGAGGTCGATGTCCTCGATTTTCATACCGGCCTTGGCCAACACCTTTTTCGTCGCAGGAATGGGGCCAGTAAGCATGAGGATGGGGTCCGACCCAACGATCATTTGTTCGACAATGCGCGCCCGCGGGCGAAGCCCGAGTTCCTTTGCCTTTTTCTCCGAGGCGATGAGAACCGCGGCTGCGCCGTCGACGATGCCACTGGAGTTTCCTGCAGTAATTTTCCCACCAGGTTTGAAGCTCGGCTGCAGTGCCAGCAACCCTTCCAAGGTCGACTGTGGGCGTACGTGCTCGTCGGTGTCGAACAGGCGCGACTCGCCATTTTGCGTCACGGGCACTGGCACGATGCTCTTCTTGAACCTCCCCTCTTGGATCGCCCGCCATGCCTTTTGCTGGCTCCCCAGGGCAAACTCATCGAGCTCCTCGCGGCTCAAATTCCACTTCTCCGCAACCAGCTCGGCAGACAAACCTTGGGGGATAAGGTTGTATTTGTCCAGAAGAGAAGACGGTAGCGGCCCCATGTCCGAGCCCATGGGCACCCGCGTCATACTTTCCACACCGCCCGCCACCACGAGGTCCTGCGCTCCGGAACGCACGGACATGGCGGCAAAGTTCACCGCTTGCTGCCCGGACCCGCAAAAGCGGTTGAGGGTCACCGCTGGGATTTCCACCGGCCAACCTGCAGCCAGTACGGCACCGCGCGCGATGTTCGTCCCTTGTTCACCCGTTTCCGTCACGCAGCCAATGACGACGTCCTCGATGTGTGCCGGATCGAGGTCATTTCGCTCTACGATCGCACGCAGCGGCACGCACAAGAGGTCGATCGGATGTACTTCGGCTAAACTCCCCTTGCGCCTGCCGCGCGGGGTACGACACGCGTCGATAATCAAGGCTTCGTTCATGAAAGCACAGTCCTCCGGATAAAGAGTGTTTCTTTGGGTGCTGCCAGGGCGACATCATTGAGTCAAGGAAGGGGTAGATCGCCCTGGATCATCGCCGCATGCTGCGCAGCTCTACAAGCACCTCGCGAATTTCCACACCGCGCTCGCTATCCTCTGGCCATAAGGGCAAGGCGCGTTCCCAATACCGTAAAGCCTGCTCTAGATCGCCGCGAAGATAAGCCGCACGCCCCAGGTAATAGAGGCCTTTTGCCTCCTCTCCGCGGCGGCCAGCCAAGGTCCCCAAGGCTTGGGTCGCCTCCTCGAAATTTGGCACCAAGGCCACTGCACGATCGAGCGCCAGCTCCGCGGCAACCTCATCTCCGACGCCCCTGAGAGCTTGCGCCAGTTCATAATGAGCTACGGCATCTTGAGGGTCCACTTGCACCGCCCGCCGTAGCCACTCCACAGCCTTGGCCGGCTCTCTGCGCGCCAACCATGCGCGACCCATTTCGCGCTCGACATTGCCTAGGCCTAACTCTCGCGCCTTCTCGAAGGCGTTGGTGGCAAGGTCCGGCTGTCCGGCGAACAACAGCGCAAGCCCCAGCAAATAGTGCCGAGTCGGATCCGTGGGTTGGTCATGGACACGGCGGCGGTACCATTCGACCACGTCGCCCGCTGGCTCGAGCAGGGTCCGCAACCTGACTTGGACCCTTGCCAGCAAAAGATTCGGCGGCCGCTCCTGCGCCCGTTCCCAGCCGTGTTCGCGTAGTAGCGACTCCAAATTGCTCAGTCGCACCTCGGTCAATGGGTGAGAGAGCAAGTACGGCGTCGCCGCAGCCGCGGAGGTTCGTTGGTCTTCCGCTAGCTTGCGGAAGAATTGCAGCATGCCGCGGGGATCGAAGCCCGCCTCTCGCATAAAGCGTGCCCCTTGATAATCGGCTTCCTGCTCGAACTCGCGCTGGTACTGCAACTGCTTCGCCGCCTGCAGCGCCACCGCCCCTGCGCCCACCGCGGGTTGCACGGTCGACAGCAACATTCCAAGCAAGCTCGTGTAGTTCAGGAGCTGTGTTGCTTCCTGTTGCCGCGCAAGATGGTGGGAGTGGATGTGCGCAATTTCATGGCCCAGTACTCCGGCCACTTCGTCGTCCGATTCCGCCCGCAGCAACAGTCCCGCATTCACATAGATGACCCCGCCAGGAACGGCGAAAGCGTTTACCCGCCCGTCGCGAGTCACGTAGAAGCGGTACGGGATCGGCTGCGATCCCAGGACAGCAACGATCCGGCCACCGATGCGGTTAACATACTCCAGCACCTCCACGTCGGACACGAGTGGCAACCGCGCCCGTGCTTGCAGCTCGAAGCGTCGACCGAGACGAATCTCCTCACTCGTAGACCAGGCGCTCCCCCAGGCCCGCGCAGCGCCTAGCCATGGCCCAACCAGAACCGTTACCACGACAAGAGACAATGCTCGAACACCACTCATGGACACCGCTCGGCATAACGGAGCAAAGCTCCAAGCACGTTCACGCGGCGCTGCCAAACCTCCCGTTCGAAACCTTGGCTAACGTCGTACATGCGCTGCGCGTACGCGTAGTTGCACTCGAGGATCTTGACACACTGCTGGTGCACCCCACGACGATACTCTCGCTGGCGACGTTCGAGCAGTTGCTGAAATGGAATGATGATGGCCATACAACCACTCTCGGAGTTAACGTTCCTCCACAGCTCGAGCGGCGCCCTGCAGGTGCTTTTCCTTCATCACCTGCCAGCCCCCGTCGCCATACCACTGGATCTGCCGTGCTAGCCCCAACAAAATTTTCACGTCGCGCTTTTCTAAACCCGCGCGCCCGAGAAAACGCCGGAACGCAAACAGGATATGGTCGGGATTCTGCGGGTGGGCGTAACCGATCCGCAAAAATGCTTCACGGAGTCTTTGAAACATAAACTCCACGTCGCGCGCCGGCGCTAGATCCCGTGCCGGCTCGGTTGCGGCTTCTGCCTGCGCAGCCAGGAACAGCTCGTAGCACACGATCATCACTGCTTGGGCCAGGTTTAAGGAAGGATACTCCGGCGAAGCCGGAATCGTTAGCAAGCGGTGGCAGAGTTTAATGTCCTCGTTGGAAAGGCCGTGATCCTCGGGTCCGAACACAACGGACACCGTATTGCGTTGGGCGGTCGCTACAAGTTCGGGAGCAAGCTGGCGCACCGTGCCGGTGGGGGTGCGGTACAGCCCAGCGCGACAAGTGGTACCGACAACCAGTCCGCAGTTGCTCACCGCTTCCGCAAGATCGCCGGTGACGCGCATCCGATCCAAGATATCGGCCGCGTGCACAGCCATGGCTCGCATCCAAAAGCGGTTGCGGAACCGAGGCTGCACCAGCACCAGGTCTCGGAGTCCCATGTTTTTCATCGCACGCGCCACGGCTCCGACGTTCGCCGCCCCCGCGGGCCGTACGAGCACGATACGCACGCCGTCTAAGTTCATGTTTTTTGTGTTTAGCACAGCCTTGTTTTGCAGCATGCCCGCTAGAGCCCCCTTCATAGCCGCATCGCTTCAAGAAGCTTCTACTGCACGTCGAAGCAAGCGAGCACAGCTTCCAAACTGTGGATCCGCCCACTTGCTGGAGGTTGGCTCCGATCGATCCACAGCGCGCGCATGCCCGCAGCTTGTGCTCCCAAAACGTCCTCCCGCCAAGAGTCGCCCACGTGAACAGCCTGCTCTGGGCGAACCCGTAACGGCGCCAAAGCTCGGAAGAAGATCTCAGGCGCCGGTTTCGCCGCCCCCGCTCGGCTGGAGACGACAATGGCGTCGAATCGCGGGGCAAGGCCCAAGTCAGCACAAACCCGGAATAAGCGCGCGTCGAAATTGGAAACTACACAACGGCGGATGCCTCGCCGCTCGAGTTCCGACAAGGTCGGTACCACGTCGGAAAACACGCGCCAGGCCTCGCCACCACCGTAGAAGCGAAATAAATCCGTAAATATTCGATTGACAGTCGCCCAGGGGACTCCCGCAAACACGGCTCGGACGACCTCGCGCCACCACTCCTGCTCCAGATGAGACACTGCCTCCTCCCCCAGGTCGGGAAAACAAAGCGGTGGGGCGTTGCCGTAAGCCTCGCGGAAGCGCGCCTCCAGCAGCTCGGGGTCCAACCGAACCCCGTGTTGCCGGGCAATCCGCGCGTAGGTCTGCCCCACCGGTTCGCGCGGTTCGATCAGGGTTCCTACCGCATCGAACGTGACCGCCAACAGTGGCTGGTGGCGTGGAGCTTGGGTTAAGGAATGACCTGCTGCTCCTTTAGCTGCGCAATCTCTTCCCACGTGTACCCGTGTTCGAGCAGGACTTGCTCCGTATCTTGCCCCATCTCGGGGGCAACGCGCCGTACGTCCGTGGGCTCCAGGTCAAACTGCACAGGGCTCGAAGCAACCTGAAACGGGCCGTACTGCGGGTGAATGTAGTCAACCAGGTAGCCGTTCGCTTTCACCTGCGGGTCTTCCAAAACCTCGAGCGGTGTTTGCACCGGGGCGTGCAACGTATCGAACTGCAGCAGCCGTTCGATCCAAGCCGCACGTGGCCGCGTGGCAAAATGGCGATCGAGCTCCCGAACCAGCTCTTGGCGCACGGATTCGTCAACCCACCGTGGCAGCGGATAAGTCTCCAAGAGGTCTGGCCGTTCCACCGCCTTGCAAAATTCTTCCCAGTGCCGCACGGGCGTGAGCATCATGAGCATAAGCCACTTGCCATCCTGACACAGGTAAGTGTTCATCAGGGGGTTCGGGGCCCGGCTGCGGTCGCCGTGTGGAAGCTCATGCCCTAAAGCCCGGGCTGCAAGAATATCCGGGGCCATGAGCCACACCGCCGTGCCAAGCAACGACACGTCAACCACACTCGGCTTCCCGGTTTTCTCCCGGTGGTACAAGGCGGCGGCGATGCCGCCGGCAATAAACGTGGCACCAATCGTGTCGCCAAACGCTGCCCGCTGCATGATCGGAGGTTTCCCCGGCTCGGTTAGCATGTGCGCGACCGCGCCTCGGCACCAAAACGACCCAGCATCGAAACCACCACGTTCGGCCTCCGGACCCAACGGCCCCTGGCCTGTGCCACGCGCGTAAATCAGCCGCGGGTTCACCTGCCGCAAATCCTCGACGTCGATTTTCAACCGCTTGCGTGCTGCGGGTAAAAAATTAGTTAGGAAGACGTCGGCCGTTTCCACGAGCCGATACAGCACCTCTCGTCCTCGCTCGGAGTTCAGGTCGAGCCCGACACTACGCTTATTACGGCTTCCGTTCTCGATGAAAAAGTTCACCCCCTTCGCTCCGGGAACCATCCCTGAGTGGATGAGCCCTCGCAAGGGGTCGCCTCGCACCGGATGCTCGATCTTGATCACGTCCACTCCCCAGTCGGCGAGCACGGTTCCCGCACCGGGCACGAAAAACCACTCGGCCACTTCGATGAGTCGCACGCCTTCTAGTACCTTTCGCATGGATACCTCCCGGCAAACCCAACCCTGCCACAGTTCCTGGCACGTTTGAAGCGAGGCGGCCCGCCCCGCCACTCTGGGCACTGGAGCTCGCTAGCCCCCAAAACATCAAGGAGACGCCACGCAAAGGGAGTCCCGCCAGCTTCGACTTGTGCTATGGCCGAAATCGGAGGTGGACATGCAACTGAAAAAAGTACTCGTACCCGTGGATTTTTCCAAAGATTCGCTGCGAGCAGCGGAGTATGCGCGCTCGTTCTCCAAGCCGTTCGATGCGCAACTGCTGCTGCTGCATGTCATCGAACCCATTTACTACGCCTCGCCGGCCGACATGTACGCTGCAAGCCCGAACCTCGCTCTGCTCATCGAGGAACAACGCAAAGCAGCTCAAGCTCATTTACAGCAACTTGCAGACAAACTGTCTCGCGAAGGAGCTAAGGTCCAAACCCTGCTCAAAAGTGGATCGCCTGCACAAGTCATTGCCGATACCGCAAAACGCGTGAAGGCCGATCTCATCATCATGGCCACCCACGGGCGCACCGGACTCGCCCACGTGTTGCTCGGCAGCGTCGCCGAGCGTGTGATCCGGCTGGCCCCATGCCCTGTGCTAACGGTGCGCCGAGCGCGGCGTCGTTAGTAGCTCGCTGCCTTTTGTTCCCCGCCTTTTGTTCCGGCAGAGCTAAGGCCGGCTCGCGATGGGGCCGGACGCTCCCCGCTTTTGTGCGCGGGCGTTTCCACGCCCACGGGAGGATCACAGACCTTCCAGAACCGTGTAAAGGTCATGGCTTGCAGCGGAAGATCGCAGGACTCGCCGCGAACCAACGGATGCATACCCGGAAAAGATCCACCGGCCTCCTCTGCCCGTGGCACCCGGCAAGCCGATTCTTACCGTCGAGCTGCTTCAGGAGCCGTCCGCTGCCCGCGCAATCCGTCGGTGCAGCCGCCGTCTCAGAGATGCAGCCGCACCTGTTCAGAAACTTGGTACCAGGCGCGGACCTGATTTGCAGCGGCCATCAGGGGTCCCCCGGGATGATGGAAGCGCGGCACACTCATCGGTCCTATGTGCCGGCTGGGGGTGGTGGCGTGGGCTCGCCGCATCCCGCCAGCGCTGCAAAACCCAGCGCTACCCACTTCAGGGACTTTCCCGGCTTTGCCTTGCCGCATCGCGCAGTCATGGCCGCGCCCCGTCCGTTTGGCTGCCCAGTACGTTACCCCCCTTTTACTAGCCATGGCAATTCGCCTTCTACCGCAAAACGGCCCGAGCTGTGCCCGTTCGCTGCGTTCCCCAGAGCCATCTCTTCCTCCGGCCCTGCCATGGCCTCTTTGAGCCGCCAGATACTGGAAGGACGCCGCCCAAAATCGACACGATCGCTCGCTGGCGTAATCCTTCCCGCGCCGCACACCTTCAGGCAGCAGCGTAGCCATCCAGCTCCCTCGAGCCCGTAGTGGCCTTCGGAAACGTCCGGAATGTATCACCGAACGCGCTTCGCTGGGTGCTCTCTACCCTCACCACTGGCAGCGGGCGCCACGCGATGAGCACGGGGCTTACTGCGCGCGCGATCGCTTCAGACGGCGCTTCACACTAGCAACTTTGCTCCGGATGGTTACCGCCTTGTCTCGCCGATCGTCGATCACGATCGTACTCAACACCCGCACCGCTCCGCGCTTGAAGGCCGCTTCGTGCATCTTCTGGATCAAGGGCAGGGCTTGCTTCACTTCTGCCTCCAAGAGCGTGCCCATCGCCGTCAGTTCGTAGGGCACCCCGGCTTCGTCGAGCACACGTACGGCATCGGCAATGTAATCGCCAATGCTCGGACTCCCTGTACCGACCGGCACCACGCTTACTTCGATCAGCGCCATAACCGCCCTCCTTTCTTTACCGTTTACGGCCAGCGGGCGATGCCGTCAATCGCACGAACCCGCAAGCGCGACCACCAGCTTGCCAGGACTTTGGCCTGCTCGTACAGGGAGCATGAGGATCGACAGACGATGGACGTGCGCAATTTGGAAGGCAAGGTCGCTTTGGTGACCGGTGCAGCGAGCGGGATTGGAAAGGCCACGGCACTCGCTTTAGCCCGCCGCGGCGCCGATTTGGTCCTGTGCGATGTGGACGAGCCCGGGCTAGAAGCCACTGCTTCGGCCATCCGTGGCCTAGGGCGACAGGTATTGTACCAGCGGGTGGATGTTTCCTCGCGGCACGAGATGCGCGCTTTTGCCGAAGCCGTGCATCAACGACATGCTGCTTTGGACCTCTTGATCAACAACGCAGGAGTGGGTCTCGGCGCCAGTTTCCGCGACACCCCACTCGAGGACTGGGATTGGATCATCGGCATCAACTTGATGGGTGTCGTTCACGGTTGCCATTTCTTCTTGCCACCGATGATTGCGCGCGGCCAAGGAGGGCATGTGGTCAATGTGTCGTCTGCAGCCGGCTACGTTGCCACCGAGCCTTTGTGCGCTTACGCCACCACGAAGTTTGCCGTGCTTGGCTTCAGCGAGGCACTGCGCGAAGAGCTCGAACGGTACGGAATCGGGGTCACCGCGGTCTGCCCGGGGATCATCAATACGCCTATTACCCGCAGAGCCCGTTTGCGCGGCGCCGGCGCCACGGAAGAGGCACGCCAGCGTATGGTGGCTTTTTACGAACGCCGGAATTACACGCCGGAGCGAGTTGCAGAAAATATTCTCAAGGCAGTACAACGGAATCGGGCTGTCGCTCCCATTTCGCCCGAAGCATGGGTCCTGTACTACCTCAAGCGCTCGAGTCCTGGGTTACTGCGAAAGGTCAATCGCTGGCTTGCCCGCGCAGCCGGGGCTGCATCGGACTAGCAGGGCCGAGTTGCTCGCCAGTGTGGTAAGGAAGCTTCCTTCACTCTTCCTCCGGGCGCCAACGGGGCACATGAAGGATCCGTACTGTAGGACCGGTGGTGTTCGCCTCCGGGCGAAACTCCGCCACCAAGGGCAGCCGCTCAAAGGCAAAGCGGTAAAACTCACCCAGGGTGGGGTGGTCGCGATAACGCTCGTAAATCAAGCTGCTAGCTACGAGGTAGTCTACCTCAGAGCCGAGATACCAAGCATAAGGTCGCGTTCCTAAGACCTGCACATACGTCACCCGGTAACGCTTGCCGCTCACCTGCGGCGTGTACTCCTCGCGTGCGATGTGCGCCCCAGCGGGTATGTTCGACTCAATCCACTGTAGAGCCAGGCTCCGCGTGTCCGGCGAACTCAAACTTCGCACCAACGCTTGGCTACTGCGCAAGGGTGTCCAGGTAACCGCCACTAAAAGGGCCGCCACAGCCGCACGGGCCCGCAAGGACGTCGCCTGCTGGAGCAGCTTGCTCAGCGCAAGCCCGCCAAAGAGCAACGCGAGTGGCAACATTGGCATGAGGTTGCGCTCGTAACGCACCGACCAACTAGAAACGTAAGCGACATACACCCACGGGAGAACGGCTACAGCCGCGCGCCACCAACGGTTGCCCATGTCGCGAGCAAACCAAAGCCACACCCAGCCGAGCAGCGCTAAACCACAGCCGACTGGCCCCAATCCAACGTGCCATAAGTACGAAAGATAGAACCAAAAATTCCACGGCGACCATGCACCGCTCGCATAGTTGTGGCGCACGACGGAGAGGTCTTCCCACACTCGCTGCGGACGCAAGACAACGAAGGGACTCGTCAGCGCAAACGCGGCCGCAAAAATAACGGCGGAGAGCAAGGCCGCACGAAACGGCCGCTCCTTCGCTGCGACTGCCGCCAACACCAGAAACCACACCACGCCGGCTGGGTACTTCGTAGAAGCTGCCAATCCGGCAAAGAAAGACGCTAGAGCTAGCGCAGAAATGTTTTCTCCGGCGTGAACCGACCAAAACACCGCCAGCAACACCCAGAGCATCGCGAGCACGTCGGTCGTGAGGTAGTGGCTGCTCTCGACGTGAAGTGGCGAGACTGCCAGCAGCGCGCCGGCAACCAAGGCGGCCACCCAACCGAACCATCGCCACCAGAGTACGGTCACGGCGGCTACGGACGCGACCCCGGTAGTTGCCACCAGCGCCCGGCCTGCAAGCACGAAAGGAAACTGCTCTGGCGCAACGTCCCACGGTCCCAGGCCATGCACCGCCGGGTCCGTGCGCAAATCGGCATGAATCCACAATTGCAAAAGAGCACTGACGACGGCTTGCAGGTACAACAACAGCGACGGATAATGGAAAAAGTCTGGATCCAAGCTTCGCTCCCGGACCATGCCGAGGGCAGAATATACGATGTTGTGCTCGTCGGGGTGATAAACGTAGGGCTCCCCCCAAGAGAGCCCGCGGAATCGCAAGACCGCGGCGAGCAAGGCCAAAAGCCCGGTAGCGATCCAACGGACGGTCGTCCCGCCAAATCGACGCCCTGCTTGGCTGGGTTGCTCCATTGAACCCGCTTTCACTCCAGCAAATCTTCGATCGGCACCTGCGGCACACCGACAGCCGTGGCTACGGCTGGATGAACCACATGGCCGTCGAACACATTCACCCCTCGCCGCAAGGGCCGGTTCTCGCGCAAGGCACGCATCATGCCCTTGTCCGCGATCTCCAAGGCGTACGCAAATGTCGCATTGGTCAGCGCGAAGGTCGACGTACGCGGAACAATGCTGGGCATGTTGGTGACGCAGTAATGCACGACATTTTCTGCCACGTACGTTGGCTCCTCCAAGGTCGTTGGCCGCGAGGTTTCCACGCACCCCCCTTGATCGATGGAGATGTCGACAATGGCGGATCCTGGGCGCATCTTTCGCACCATGCTCCGTGTGACCAGCCGCGGCGCGCGCGCTCCCGGCACGAGCACGGCTCCAATGAGCAAGTCGGCACTGCGCACTTCTTCTTCGATGTTGGCGCGGTTGGACATCACCGTCGTGATATGCCCGCCCAAGATATCGTGTAGGTAACGAAGCTTGGCGGGGTTAGCGTCGATCACACTCACATGCGCTCCCAAGCCAAAGGCAATTTGGGCGGCGTTACTTCCGGCGGTCCCGGCACCAAGCACCACGACCTTGCCCGGACGCACGCCCGAGGCCCCACTGAGTAAAATTCCCACACCGCCGCTTTGTTTTTGCAGGCACCAGGCGCCCACCTGAATTGCCAGCCGGCCCGCAACCTCGCTCATGGGCGCGAGCAGGGGTAATGAGCCGTCATCCAACTCCACAGTTTCGTAGCCAATGGCGCGCACCCCACGGCGACAAAGCTCCTGGGTCAACTCCGGATTGGCGGCCAGGTGCAAATACGTAAACAACACCAACCCACGCCGCAAAAATCGATACTCCGAGGGGAGCGGCTCTTTTACTTTCAACAGCAGTTCGGCTCGGCGCCACACGTCCTGCGCCGAGCGTGCCAGGCGAGCCCCCGCCTCTTCGTATTCTCGGTCGCCCAGGCCACTGTTCACCCCAGCGCGTCGCTCGACCCACACTTCATGCCCATGGCCGACCAGGGCTGCGACTCCCGCCGGCGTCAGCGCCACACGGTTTTCCTCCGGCTTGATTTCTTTCACCACACCAACAACCATGCACTCGACTTTGCCGAAAACCCCAACGCAGAGCTAGTGCGGAAGGCACGACCCGGCGTAGAGGAAAACTCCAGGGCACCCCGGGGCGCGTGGTGGTAAGGCACCCTGCCCGGCTTCTGGACTTGCGCTTCACCTCTGTCCCATATCGTCGCCCTGTCTGGCTTAGATCGACGGCGAGCCGTCCCACACGATCCTGCCCTCATGAAAAATTACCCGCCGTTCCCAGTCCGGATGGTGTCGCGACCTGGGCTAGTCGGGCCTAACAAGCAGGAATGTGGGCAGAACAGTCTCGAGTCTGCGCAGCCGTTGCGGCGACCTGGACCACCAAGCGCGCCAACGCCGGAGGTTGCTCGCGTCTGAGAAACTGGGCGGTGGGCTACAAAGGCACACTTGCCGCCCGTACGAACCGCATCGGACACCATTTCGGTGGCGCTCGTGCCATGCCGCTCTACGGCTTCGGAGCAGTGCTCGCTCAAGAAAAGGTTCGGACGCGGATCCGCCGTCGGACGCGCCTCCGCAACCCAACGAAAACTGACCGGCGCAAACGCTTTACTCGCCGCCGCGCTTTCACTATTGCCGGGCGCAATGGCGGAGATCATCGACGGAAAGGCCGCAGCCCAAGAGGTACGCGAGCAGGTACGGCGCGACGTGCTCGAGTTCGAAGCCCGCTACGGCATGCCCCCAGGGCTCGCCACGGTGCTCGTCGGCTCCGACCCCGCTTCCGCCACTTACGTGCGGAGCAAGCGCCGCGCTTGCGCGGAGGTGGGGATTGCTTCGTTCCCTCACGAGCTGAACGAGCGAACGACGATGGACGAACTCCTCGCCCTGATCGCGGAACTCAACCACCGCAGCGACGTCCATGGAATTCTCGTGCAGCTACCCTTGCCGCAGCATCTCTCGGCACACCAGGTGATCGCTGCGTTAGATCCGCGGAAAGACGTCGATGGGCTTCACCCCGTGAACCAAGGCAAGCTGGTGCAAGGTTTGCCCGGTTTGCGCCCGTGTACTCCACTCGGTGTCCTGCTCTTGATCGAACGAACCGGCGTACCCCTCACAGGCGCGCACGCCGTAGTCGTCGGGCGCAGTACATTGGTTGGCAAGCCAACAGCTTTTCTGTTGCTCGAGCGGGATGCCACGGTGACGCTTTGTCATTCGCGCACCCGCGACCTTGCGCGCGTAGTTCAAAGCGCCGAGATTCTAGTCGTAGCCACCGGGCGGCCTGGCTTAGTACGGGGCGACTGGGTCCGCATGGGTGCCGTGGTGATCGACGTCGGGATCAACCGCCTTCCGGACGGCACGCTGGTTGGCGACGTCGACTTTGCCAGCGCTTCCAGCCGGGCTGGGTTCATTACTCCCGTACCGGGTGGTGTCGGGCCCATGACCGTTGCCATGTTGCTGCGGAACACCGTCCAGGCAGCTACCTGGCAAATGGAGGGCGAGCCGTGATTGGTACGGACCACCCAACGCGCGCGAGATCGAGGCAATGACCGTAGAGGCAAATGCACCGCTGGCCCGCTCGCCCTTGCACCAACGGCACGTCGCCCTCGGCGCCCGCTTTACCGCCTTTGCCGGCTGGGAGATGCCCCTCCAATACCGAACCGTCGCGGAAGAACACCTTGCCGTGCGGAAGGCCGCGGGTTTATTCGATGTCACTCACATGGGGGAAATCCTCTTGAGCGGCAGCGGAGCGCTAGCCACCGTGCAGCACGTGACGACCAACAACGCCGAGCGGCTCGGTCCGCTCCAAGCCCAGTACTCCTTGTTATGCCGGCCCTCGGGAGGGGTCATCGACGACTTGCTCGTCTACTGCCTCGAAGCCGATCAGTATCTCTTGTGCGTCAACGCGGCCAACACAGGCAAGGATTTCGCCTGGGTGCGAGAGCACGCAGTGAATGGTACGCAAGTGATCGATCGGAGTCGGGACTTTGCGTTGCTTGCCCTGCAAGGGCCGCGAGCTACGGACATTCTCGCCAGCTTGGCAACTGCCGCCGTCGCAAGCGTACCCCGCTACGGCTGCACGAGAGCCAGCCTTGCCGGAGCTCCTACGTTGTGTTCGCGTAGCGGTTACACCGGGGAAGATGGCTGGGAAATCTTCTGCTCGTGGCACGATGCGCCGAATGTTTGGGATGCCCTGCTTGACGCCGGCAAATCGTTCGGGCTGCTTCCGGCTGGCCTCGCAGCGCGCGATACCTTGCGCATCGAAGCCGCACTCCCCTTGTACGGCCATGAGCTCGACGAGGATACGAACCCCATCGAGGCGGGGCTGGGTTGGGCAGTGCGGTGCGAAAAATGCCACTTCGTGGGGCGGGAAATTTTATGCGAACAAAAAGCGCGCGGGGTGACTCGCAAGCTCGTCGCTCTCCTATTGACCGAGCCCGGCATTCCGCGGCAGGGATATACCATCGTGAAAGATGGGAAACCCGTTGGTGTGGTTACGAGTGGTTGCAAATCGCCGATCCTTGGCGCAGGAATTGGCCTTGGCTATGTGGCCAGCGCCGAAGCTAAGGAGGGCAACCTCGTTCACGTACAAATTCGACATCGGCTCGTTCCTGCGAAAATCGTGGCGCGGCCGTTGACTCGACGGGATTGCTAAGGAGGTTTGACGATATGGAGTTCCCCGAAGACCTGCGATACTCGAAAGAGCACGAGTGGGTGCTCGTCGAAGGGAACGTGGCAACGGTGGGCATCACCGACTACGCACAGGAGCAGCTAGGCGAAATCGTGTACGTGGAGCTGCCGGAGGTGGGCGAAAAGGTGAGCAAGGACGACGCCTTCGGTGTGGTCGAGTCGGTCAAAACGGTGTCCGATGTCTACGCTCCTGTGAGCGGAAGCGTGATCGAAGTCAACGACGATTTGCCTGGGAATCCGGAGCTGCTCAACGACGACCCTTACGGGGATGGCTGGATGCTCAAGATCGAAATGAGTGATCCAGAAGAGCTGGAGGACCTCATGACCTCCGAGGAGTACGAGCGCTACGTGGCGGAACTGAAAGAGTGAGCCTCCTCGCCTTCGCCGCGGCCGGGCGGATCTCTGTCTCGGCCAACGTGCGCTGAACCGATTCCCAGAAGCAAGACTGTGCGTTTCTTTCCCCACAACGATACCGAGATCCAGGCCATGCTCGACGCGATCGGTGTGGCCACGACGGAAGACTTGTTTCGCGATATCCCCACCGAGCTTCGCCAGCGGGCGACACTCGACCTGCCTCCTGGCCTCGGCGAGATGGAGCTCCGTGCCCGTGTGGAATCCTTGGCGCGGAACAATTTTGCCTCGTACGAGCGGTGCTTTGTCGGGGCCGGAGCGTACGCTCATTTTATCCCGTCCGTGGTCGACCACATCCTGCAGCGAGCGGAATTTTATTCGGCCTACACGCCGTACCAACCAGAAGTTAGCCAAGGCACCCTGCAAGCCACGTACGAATTCCAAACGCTGGTCGCCATGTTGTTCGGCATGGAGGTCGCCAACGCCAGCATGTACGATGGGGCGTCAGCCTCTGCGGAAGCCGTACTGATGGCACTGCGGTTGCGCCCCACGCGCCATCGCATTCTCGTGGCGCGCTCTCTTCATCCACAGTACCGAGAGGTCATCCGCACTTACCTCGAGGGCAGCTCCTACTCCTTGGAGGAAATCCCCTTTGCTGCCGACGGTGCAACGGACATTTCGTACCTCACGAGCCGTCTCGGGGAAGACGTGGCCGCGGCAGTGTTCGGCTACCCGAATTTTTTCGGCGTGATCGAAGACCTTGGCGCACTCGTGACGGAAGTGCGCCGCTGCGGGGCGCTGGCGATCACCGCCACGGCAGAGCCTTTGGCACTGGGGATTCTTCGCCCGCCAGGTGAGTTCGGGGTCGACATTGCCGTGGGCGAAGGTCAGAGTTTGGGTATGCCGCTATCGTACGGCGGCCCAGGTGTGGGGCTGTTCGCGACGCGTTTGGAGTTCGTTCGAAACATGCCCGGCAGGCTCGTGGGCGAAACCATCGATAGCGCCGGGCGGCGAGCCTTCGTGCTCACGTTGGCAACACGGGAACAACACATTCGCCGCGAGCGAGCAACGTCGAACATTTGCACGAATCATGGACTCATGGCGTTAGCCTTTACGGTTCACCTCTCGCTTCTCGGAAAGCAAGGGTTTCGAGAGCTGGCCACGCTCAACTTCACCCGCGCTCACAAAGTGGCCGAAGAGCTCGAGCGACGCGGCTGGCGGCGAGTGTTTGCCCGGCCTTTCTTCCACGAATTTGTCGTGGCTCATCCGGATCTCCATGCCCGCTACCAAAGTGCTCTGGCGAAGCAGCTACTACCTGGAGTCCCGCTTCGCCGCTGGTACCCCGAACTCGAGGATGCCCTCCTGTTGTGCGTAACGGAAACGCCGAGTGCCGAAGCAACCCAGGCCTTGCTCGACGCACTTGCGCCCCGAACTGGTTGAGTGCCCATGCGCGGTAGAAAACAAGAAGGCTTGCTTCTCGACGAGCCCCTCATTTTCGAGCGCAGCCGACCAGGTCGGCGCGGTGTCGATGTTGCTGCTACCTCCACGACGCCAGAACAATATTTGCCCCCGCAATGGATCCGGCCGCCGATCGACGGATTCCCCGAAGTGAGCGAGCCGGAAGTGCTCCGCCATTATCTGCGCCTCTCGCAATGGAATTACGGTGCCGCGACAACCTTCTATCCACTCGGCTCGTGCACGATGAAATACAACCCGGTAGTGAACGAAGCGCTGGCGCGGCTTCGTGGCTTTGCCGAACTTCATCCGCTCACACCCGATGAACTGGCCCAAGGCGCGCTCGAGTTGTTGGCGGAGCTCGAGCGATGGCTGCGAGAGATCACCGGCATGTCCGCCGTTACCCTGCAACCCGCCGCCGGGGCACACGGTGAGCTCACCGGGATGAAAATGATTCGCGCATACCATCGGGATCGGGGCAATCCGCGGCAAAAGGTGCTCATCCCCGCCAGCGCTCACGGAACCAACCCCGCCAGTGCGGCGTTGTGTGGCTACAGTACCGTGACTCTCGAAGGCAACCAAATTGGCCTCATTGAACCCAGCGCCGTGCGCAAGGCCATGAACGGCGAGGTGGCCGCACTGATGATTACCAATCCCAACACGCTCGGCCTGTTCGAACGGGAAATCCTACAAATCGCCGAAATCGTGCATGCCCATGGTGGCCTGGTTTATCTCGACGGGGCCAATTTGAATGCGCTCCTCGGCGTGGCCAAACCCGCGCACATGGGCGCCGACGTCATGCAAATCAACCTGCACAAGACGTTTTCTACGCCCCACGGTGGCGGGGGGCCGGGAGCTGGGCCCGTAGCTGTGAACGAGCTTTTGGAACCTTATTTGCCGGTGCCACGCGTGGTCCGCACGGAAAGCGGCTGGCGGTGGAGCGAAGAGTTTCCCCGTTCCATTGGACGGGTGCGGACTTTTCACGGCAACTTTGGCATGCACGTGCGAGCACTGGCATACCTGCTCGCTCTAGGCGGCGAGGGACTCACGCAAGTGAGCCGCCTCGCGGTCCTGGCCGCCAATTACCTCCGGGTGCGGCTTTCGGAAGCCTATCAACTTGCATTCCCAGGGGTGTGCATGCACGAGTGTGTGTTCACCGACAAAGGCTTCGATGCCACCGGAGTCAAAACGCTCGATATCGCCAAACGACTGTTGGACCGCGGCTTCTATGCGCCCACGATTTACTTCCCGCTCGTGGTCCCCGGAGCACTCATGATCGAACCCACGGAAACCGAGAGCAAGGAAACGCTGGATGCTTTCATCGCCGCCATGCTCGAAATCGCCCGCGAGGCACAAGAAGCACCCCAACGGCTCAAGGAAGCGCCGGTGCACACGCCCGTGGGGCGCGTGGACGAAGCGCGTGCGGCTCGGCGCCCGATCTTGCGCTGGACCCCACCGCCTTCTCCCGCTGCATCTTGACGCCGCGCCACGTGCGGCCGGGCTCTGCTCGCTAAACCATAGGCAGCTCCTGTTCCACCCGGCAGTTCGCAAGAACCTTCTCAGCTCCTCCGCGCAAAACTCACCCGTAGGGGCCTACGGTGCAATGCGCGGTGGCACGCTCGTTTACGTCTGCGAAGTGGGCACGACAACGATCTCCAACCTTTCCTCGCCAACAGTTAGGCGATACTTTCGGCCCGGAGGAGCGGGCACCGTCCACACGGCGTGAAACTCGCCGTCGTCCGCGACTTCGTCGGGCGACACGCCGTCGTCCCGAAAAACGAGTTCCTGGATGACGCCTCCCGGTGGGCTGGCCTGTCGTACGGGTACCGGCGGCAGCACCCGCGGCAAGGCGCATTCGATGCTGAGTACGCGCAGCACCACCGCTTTCCCCGGCTGGCGTACGATTTTGTCTTCTACCGGCAAAAGCCGGCGGACCACCACCTGGTTCGAGCAGCTCAACGCCCCGAGGCCATCTGAGCCCCATGCTTGCACTCGGCGGCCACTCACGAGCGCGCACTCCGGCTGGCTCCCGCACTGGACCCTCGGCCCGCTGCTCAACAAAAGGTTTCGCACCTGCTTCCAAGATCGTGTTGGGTCCTGCGCGTGAAGCAGGGCAACCACGCCCGTGGCATGTGCCGCGGCGGGAGAACTTCCCCCGGGCATGAGGCTCCGCCCACCACCGGGCGTCAATACCGGAATCTGCACACCCGGTGCTGCTACGTGCACGCGCCGCTTCCCGTAGCGGAACAAGACGTTGCCGTACCGATCCGAACCGGTCACGGCAACGACGTTCGACAGCGGATAGCTTGCCGGGTAGAACGGGCAGCCACCTGGAGCATCGCTGTTCTTCCGCCCGTTGCCTGCCGATGCAACCACCAACACACCACGATCGCGCAACCGCGCAATGGCCCGCTCCACGTCACAGTCGCAACACTCCGAGCCGAAGGAAAAGTTGATTGCCGCAATCCGGACCTGTTCTCGATCGATCAAATCCTCCAACCATTCGAGGCAGCGAAGTGCCTTTTCGAGTGTTCCGTTGCTCCCCCCACCCACCTTGCACGGAACGATTTGTGCGCCCCACATAATTCCGTCGATTCCAACGGTGCCGTTATCTCCAGTAGCCGCGATGATGCTGGCCATCGCCGTACCATGCGCCGAATCGGCGCTGACGTCCGTGGAGGGTACCAAGTCAGCGAAACTCTGCTGCCACGGCGCTATGCGCTGCTGTAGGTCGGGATGCGAGACGTCTACTCCAGTGTCGATCACAGCCACGTACACTCTTCGCTGGGTTAGCGGTAGGTTCGGCCATCCCAGGGATCCCCACGCCTCGCGGGCATGAAGTGCGATCAAGTTCCAGCTCCCGCCGGGCAGTGGCGTGGCCGTTGGCGGAACGGCCTCGCCCTGCGGACAGGATTGGTCGAAATCATCCAGGGAGGGATCTTCCCATTCGACATCGGTGGAGCTGCTCGTGCTCGACGCCTCCAACTCGAACCCCTTCCATCGATGCAGCTCTGCTGCGCTCTCGGGGTTAGGCCGCACAGCGCCGACACCATAGGGCTGGTCGGCCGAACTGCACCGGCACGCAGCAGAGCAACTGCAGGTGGGCGTCGGAGTGGGCAGCGGCGTCAGTTCCACGGTGGCTGTCGTCGTACCCATGCCGCCTTGAGGAAGCCCTGCAACGGTGGGCGACCAGGCAAAGCTAGCCCGAGCACACAGGCAAATCGCGATCCCCGCGAGCGCCATGAGGTTCAAGTCTCGGCACGCGCACCTCAGCCACTGCCTGGTCATCCAGGCTTCCTTGGACTAGAGGAATCACACCTTACGAGGAAACGCACGACCTCCCAGTTAGACAGCCTCAGCCGAGGGGAACTCGGATCCAGTTTCACGATACTCCGCGTATACGCACCCTGCCTCCGCGTAACAAGCAGCAGCACAAAAAGTTTTTCCGATCCCAAGCACATCGTGCTGCTGGGGTGTCGTTCAGTTCCGTGCAGAGAACTGTGCGTGCTCCGTTTCGATTCCGCTTGCGTACGCCTACGTGGGACAAAAAAAGTTCCTTCAGCATTGCCAGGCTCGAGCCAGGCGTGATAGGGCTCGAAGTCGATCAGCCAAAATCCACACGAAAGGATGCTTCTCATGCCCCTCCCCGCGCTCGCCCAACTCGTGAGCAAGCTTACCGCCACTCCCCACGCCAGCGGTCTCACCAACCGTAAGCAATTCAACGTAAACCCCACGCCCGATATATCCACGTTGTCGCCCGCCGAACTCGACGCCTTCTTGCAGCTTCGCAAGGGCCCGATCAGCATGCAGGTGCTCAGCGACCTCATTGGGGCAGACCCGACGTTGCGCGGCAATGTCGAGGACGTTCGCGACTACGTCCTTTGGCTGTACGAATACAGTCGTTGGGACTGGGATCCCAACGAAGACGAGGAGTACAAAAAGGGGTTTACCGCGCCGCAAGCGATCGTTGCCAGCTATCCAGACCCAGTGTGCCAAATCGAAGCGGTTGTGCTACGCAAACCGAAGCCAACCGACCCGCCAGGGACCCCCACGACGCTCGAGGTGTACGGTGAAGGATTCTTACCTGGCCGTACCACTGTAGAGATTCTCGCCAGCGGGTCGGGAAACTCCGTGTATCAAGTCCGGCGCGACCCGGAAGGAGGTTCCACCTTCCGCGGGGGCAAAATTGTTGTCAGCCCGTTACCCATTCCACCGGGCTCGTACCGGGCCGTGGTCAAGATCGCGCTGGGCAATGGTTGGGACTTTGTCATCGATTCTCCCGTGGCTAACACCCAGTTTTCCGTCTCCTGATACTGTCCGCATCCACGGCCCCGAGCTCAAACCACTGAGGCGCCCCAATGGGGACACTATCGGCGTGGATTGACGCGGTTCCGCCCGAGTTCTGCTCACAAGAGGAAAAGCACGCGGTTGCCCACCTCTTAGCGAACCTTCCCCCATGTAGCCGCGATATTGGGCTCGAAGCCGACTTGGGCCACCCGGGGAACCTGTACGCCGTCGGATTAGCCATCACGCGTGACGATGAGCGCACAAGCGCTTTGCTGCCAAGCGGGCGAGATCTTCGTTTGCACAAGCTGGCCCTGCGCTCTGCCGCGTGGCGGCGGCTCAGCACGTTCGTGCTCGCTTGGCTTCACCTTCAGGCGCGATCTCTCGGCCCACGGGTACCGTTCGTCTTTTTGGAATTCGATCGCGCACCGACCTGGCAGAATACCCCTTGCATCTTCGTGGCCTTGGACTGGCCGCTGGCCGAACTCGAGCCCCAGTTTCGCCAGCAGGCACCTTTTGCCGTGCCAGGGTTTCAGATGGTGCTGCAACTGCTCGTCCTGCTTGGCGACCGCGCCGCCGGAGAGCAAGCGCACTGCTTGGCGCGTTGCTGGCGCCAACTACCGGAGGGTGGTGTGTGGAGCCATGTCGGCGTGCTCACGAGCCGACCGGAGGTTGGTCGGCGCGTCTCTCTGCTTCTCCCACGGGGTTCGGTAGCGACGTATCTGGAGCGAGTTGCTCCCGCGGTTGACTCGGCACCCATTGTTCAGCTCCTCGAACGCTATGGAGCGATGTGCCATTTCGACCGTGTCGGCAAGCGAGTGCAATTAGAACTCGACGTAGGAGAGCACGTTTCGGCGAGGGTCGGCCTGTCCCTCGTACCGAAACAGCCCGAAGGCTGGCGCCCGTTGCTGGATGCGCTCGTGCGCGACGGGTTGTGCGAGCCGCGTTGCGCTACCGCCGCACTGAATTGGGAAGAAGGTGCCATTCGGCCATTGGCAGGTGGGCGCGGTCTTGTTCCCTACTTGAGCCACGCGAAGCTCGTGGTGCATGGCGAGCGGGCAACGGTGGCCAAGTTGTACCTCGGCTTGCGCGATCCGCGTCACTGCTAAATGGGCATGCTCTAAGCTTGCCGCCTATTCAACCCGGTTACCGCATTCGAATCCAGGAGCCAGCATACTGACGAATCGTGTCGGAGCCGCGACACCGACGCTGGCGAAAAATCGCTCGGCTTGGGTCGTCAGCTTCTCTCCCACCAATCCCGCACACTGCTGGCCCGCGCGATAACCAGCAACTGCGGCAGCTAACGACATACCTGCCGACTCGAATTTTTGCTGGGCTGCGGTCAACCACTCTATGCTTTGGCTGGCCTTTCCGGTGGAGGTCGCCAGTGCTGCCCGAAAGACCAACGCCCAACCTGTGGCGTCGACTCGCCGCTCACGCTCTAGCGCACGGACGACCCGATCGGCCTCCCGCCCCATCCGAGCAACGTCTTGATCTCCACGAATCATCTCCGCCAACGCCAGACGCCCGCGCAGCACCAAGGCGTCAATGCGAAAGATCGTGTGACGCATCAGAGCGCTGCGCTCGAGCACGCGCCACAGTGTCTCGAAGCGCCGTGCTGCCTCCACCGCATTCCCCTCGTAAAGATCGCAGAGGCTTTCCAAGCGAGCAGCATAAAAATGCTGGAGGTGAAACCCCGTTGTTTTCCACCGGCCGGTGCTTTCTGCGGCCAACTGGCGCGCCGTGCCGGGTTCTCCCACCGCCAGTAGACAAAAGCCCTCGTACAAAAGTCCGGTCACCTCGGCGTAGAGATTACCCGCACGACTGGCTTCTTGAACCATGGCAGCCGCCTGGCGGTGAAGGTCGCTCAACCTTCCCAACTCCTCCAGCGCTCGTAAGGCCGCCATCGTCGCAATGGCCACTTCCCACGCCACCCCATGGCAGCGTAAGCGGAACACGTCGCGAGCATGCTCGCAAAGCGATAGCATCTCGGCCCAGCGGCATTCCATCATGCGGGTTTGCGCAATTCCCAGGGAGGTAACGGCTTCGAGGTATGCATCGTCCGTCATGCGTGCGATCGCGCCCGCCCGTTCGATCATCCTAGTAGCCCAGCGGCCAAACAGCCCACCCATCGGCAATAAATTACTGCCGACGAACGAAAGGGACCGAGCCAACCGATGGCGATCGCCGCTGACCAGAGCCCAGCGCAACGCGTGCAAGGAAAAATACAAACCCCTCGGTGGATCGACAAAAGAAAGGCCCTTCGCTGCGGCATGACAACTGTCGCATCGCGCGAGCGCGCCGGCCACCAAAGGAACGACGCCTCTCGTGCGGGCTCGTCGCTCTTGCCACCACAAAGGCAACACCTGCCACGCCGATCGCAACAGTGCCCTGGTCGGGGAGGAGGGAATTTCCAATCCCACCTGCTGGAGTACCGCGCCAAGGGCTGCCATACCCTCCAACAAATGGCCACTCATCAGGTACTCCTCGGTGGCGCGGCGTTGCAACTCATTGGCCAAGCTCGCGTCGGCCGTTTGTTGCGCCAGAGCTAAGAACACCGGGGCCGCTGCGGAGCCGCGGCCGGCATTGACCAACATCTCCGCTCGCTTCCGTTCGATCTCGACCCGCTCCACCGCATTTGCAGGGCACCCCAAGGCCAAAGCCTCGGCATAAAGCTCTGCAGCTTTTTCAAAAGCCAATTGCCGCGCCGCGCGATCTGCTGCCCGCAGTGCCCATTCGGCAGCCTCGGGCAAATGGCCGGCCGCTCGCCAGTGATGGAACACTCGCTCCTCTTCCACCGTGGCCTCTGTTGCCAAATACTGGGCCAGCAATACGTGGCACCGTTCGATCTCCGACGCGGACAGTCGTTCTCGCAACACCTCGCCCACCCGCTGGTGATACGGCTCCACGAGCATTCGTTCGTCCGCTCGATTGATGCGAAGCAAACGGGCGGCTTCGAGCGAGGACGCTACCGGCCGGCCCCTCTCGCCAAGCCCCGCCATTCGCAAGAGCAAGTCGCGCGCAATGGGGTGCACTGCCACCGCGGCTAAATCTAAAATGCGCCGCGCGGCTACCGGCAGCATCTCTACCCGGACACTCAGGAGATCCCGCAGTGCGAGAGAGGGTGAAAGCCTTCCAGGCACGGTGCACCGCGCTGCATGCTGCACGAGCTGGCTAATCAGCAGGGGCGAACCTTCTGCTTCCTTGACGATCTCCTCGACCAGGCCAGAGCTCAATTCCGTGCCCTGGCAGTGCAGTACCACAAGTCTCCGGGATGAGGCAGTGGACAAAGGTCCCAAAGAAATTGTGCGCACCAGATCAGGCCACGACCGCGACGACGGATCCTCGAGCATGGGTAGTGCCGTACCCGGCTCGTTGCTGCGCTGACACAAAATCATGAACGCGGGCGGCGCCCCAGGGGGCCGGAAGAGCGCACCCAACAACGCCGCGCTGTCGGCGTCGGCCCACTGCGCATCGTCAATCCAGAGCACCAGCGGGCTTCGGTCTGCAGCCCGCAACAACAGCTCCCGCAGGCTTTCAAAGGCCACCCGCCGCACTTCGCGTGGCTGCATGTTCGGGCCCGGCGCTACGGAGTAGCGGGATTCCTCCCTCCCCATCACGGGGAACACGCGAGAAAGGCAGTCGAGCTGGAGCGCGGTGAGGTGCTCGAAGGGGTTCGGTTGCTGGGCAGCTAACCAGAGACTGAGTTCGTCAACGATACCGTCGAGGGCGTTGAAGGGCACGGACTCTTGCCAATGGCAACGCGCGCGCAAAATAAGAGGGGATTCCGATAGAGAGATCTCACGCAAAAACTGGCGAACCAGTTCGGTTTTACCAATGCCGCCTGGGCCGCTCACCACGGCCACGATAACCTGACCGCGCACGGACTGCTTGAACAGCGTTGCCAGCTCCTGCAGTTCATCCTCCCGCCCAACAAACAACCCAGCGCTCGGCGTTACAAATTCGGCAGCAACGGGAACGGTTGCCGGTGCTCGAGTACCGATCTGGATCTCCGACAAGGTACGCTGCCAGCACCCCCCGTCGGGACGGTGTGCGGGGTCGGGGTCTAAGGAGGCCACGATTAGGTCCGCTAGAGGGTCAGGAATTCTTCCCGCTAGTGCGCCACGCACGTCTCCCAAGCGCTTTTGCTTTGCGTTCCAAACCTCTGCCGGGGTACCTGTGAACGGCGGCAAACCCGTGACTGCCTCGAACAGTAAAACCGCTAGGCTGTACCAATCACAGGCAGGCGTCGGGGGTCTACCCAAGATCGCTTCGGGGGCCATGTAAACCCAAGTTCCCGCAGGGCCGCGCTCGATCAAGCGCTCGATGCCTTCCGGATCGCGGTGCGCGGCGAGCCCAAAGTCGAGCAGCACGATGCCCCCAGCCGAGCGCCACAAAACGTTGCTCGGCTTAACGTCGCGATGCACAATTCCAGCGGCGTGCACTAAAAGGAGAGCATCCACAAGGTCAGAGGCCGCATGGAGGAGCCCCTGGCTGCGCTCGGGATCCATCGGGGGGCTTGCGGTTGCGAGTTGCCCATCGGGCTCGTCGGCTCGTTCGCTTACGACTGGTAAGCCATCGACGAATTCCATCGAGAAAAAGGTGCCGTGGCTTGGGCTCGAAAACAGCTCGTACATCTCCACCAAAGCCGGGTGGCGGAGCGAGCGCAAAATCCGAAACTCACGCTTGAGGCGGTAAATCTCGTGCGAGCTCCACCCCTCGAGAGCTTTCAGCGCGACCTCTACCCGCGTTTCCCGATCATAAGCGCGGTACACGATGCTGTGAGAGCCCCGGCCAACGATGCCGAGGATCTTGAAGCGGCCCTCTTCCGCGACGAGGTGCGAAGCATTCGAAATTGCCATCAGGAGCCGGGCTTCTCCTCGCTCAACCCGAATAGGCGGATCAGCCGATGAACGTGCGAGCGGGCCACCCCCAAGCGCCGCGCGGCTTCGGTGACGTTGCCGGCGGTGTCCTCCAGGGTATGGCGAAGCAAGTGTTTCTGAAAGGCACGGGTGGCTTCGTGAAAGGAACCCCTGAGGAAATTCTCTAGCTCGGAACTCGGAGCCTCCACTGCTCCCGCAGCACTAACCTCCACGCCCGGAAACAGGTGCTGCGGCTCCACGATTGCACTGGCATCGGCGGTAGCACGAATGACACCAGCTTCGATAACGTGGGCGAGCTGCCGAACATTGCCGGGCCACGGAGCAGCTTGAAGCGCACTCAAAGATTCCGGCGACAAATGAACGGCGCCGAGACGATGGCGTTCCCAAGCCTGGGCGCAAAAATACGCGGCGAGCTCCGGAATGTCCTCACGGCGCTCAGCCAACGAAGGCAGACGGATGGGCATCACCTCCAGGCGATAGAACAAATCCTCCCGAAACCGCCGCTCCGCCACGGCAGTGCGCAAGTCTGTGTTCGTGGCAGCAATGAGCCGCACGTCGGCCCGCACCGGGCGCGCACTGCCCAGTGGAAAGTACTCCCGTGTTTGCAAGAGGTGCAGGAGCTTGCCCTGCGCCATCAAGGGCAAGTCGCCGACCTCGTCGAGCAACAAAGTGCCGCCCTCGGCCGCTGCCACCTTACCCAGAATGGCGCGATTGGCCGTGGAATGTGCGCCCGGAACCGCACCAAAGAGCTCGCTTTCCACCAAATTGTCCGGCAGCGCAGCGCAATTCACCTCGATAAACGGAGCGCTAGCCCGCGGCCCGTTGTCATGCACGAGCCGGGCAAACTGGCTCTTGCCGGTGCCGGACTCCCCGGTGAGCAACAACGTCACGTCCAGCGGCGCTACCATGTGCGCTTGCTGCAAAACCCGCGCGAGGGCTTGAGAGCGACCGATAACGCCAGAAAGTTTCAGCCGCGCTCGGCTCGCCGCCGTGGGGTCGGTAATGCTCGCATCCCGATAGCTCCTCAAGGCACGCTCGGCCAGGGGAGCAAGTAAGTGCCCCACCGTTTCCACAGCATGGCAGCAGTCGTCGGATAACAGCGGCCAAGCTTCGCTGCCTTGCAAGTAAATCACCCCGTAAGTGGGCTCAGTTCCAATGGGTGCACAACAAACCGCACCAATCTGGGCGGAGGACACACTGGCTCGTTGGTTGAAACGCGGGTCGAGCACGGCAGCAGGCGTGATCACGGCTTTGCCGGAAGCCAGTACTTCGGCAATGATCCCGTGCGACACAAGAAATCGCACTTGTTCGATTTCTGCAGTCGAAAAACCGTGCGCCCGGAACCAAACGGCACGGGGCTCTCCATCGGGCTCGCTGCGATCGACCAGCTCCAAATAGCCTTGCCGGGCGCCCGTCATTTCCACCAACAGGAGCAAGGCTTCTTGCAAAAAAGGTTCGATCGCAGTCTCGCGCCCGAGTTCGAGCAACCGGAGGTACAAGTCGCGCTCACGCCGGACACGGGCCAGCTCGTCGCCGCCCGTTCGATTCATCCACGCGGCACCGTACGCCATCCCAGGCTGGAAGGCAAGACTTGAGGGGCTCGTTTTCTCCGTCCCCGCGGCGGGTCGATCCCCTGAAACGTTGTTCGCGCGCCCACGAGAAACCGGTGACACCGGTTCGAGCCTCGGCAGATCACCGTACAGGGTGTTTTGCGGTAACTGGTACGCACCCTTCCGTCGCCACAAGCATGGACCGGCCACGTGCCCTTGGTCAAAGTAGCGGTCGAGATCTGGTCGAGATTCGCTCCTCGGGGGTACCCTTCAAGTCCACGCACGCAGTCCTGTCCCACCGGAATCGGCACAGGGTCGGAGGGTCGCCCATACCAACCTAGAAACTCATCCCAGCGCGACGAGGCGAAGAAACCTGCGTTGGGCTCAGGCGAAGACAGGTAGCGCGCGCTCCAACTGGGCCAAACAACAAGAAGGGGACGCTTCCGCATAGGACGGGCTGACTCACATTCGGAACGCTTTTCCCCCTCGAACGTACTTATGTCCTCTAAAGGAGACGCTGCAGAGGTGCCTGAAGCTCCCCAAAGAGCCAAATCGGGTTGGCACGTTACTTGTTGTGTAATTGGGGAAAGAAACCGGCTCGAACCGAGCAAACCCCTACTGGCCAGTGGACAAGCAAGGCGAGCCCATCGAAGAGGAGAGACCGATGAAGCCAGACACATCCCACCACATCCCCGGATTACTGATCACTACCCTTGTCGGCGCGAGCATGGCATTCGCAGCTTCGTCTGCACAGGCCGGCGACTCTTTGGCGTGTCAATCCGCCAAGCTCAACGCGCAGGTCAACCATGCACGCTGCGTTGTTCGCTGCCGGCAGCGTCCGCCAGAACGCGTGCAACCGTGTGAAACACGTTGCGACCAGCGGCTTACGCGCCGTCTCCAGATCCTGCAGTCTGCTCCGGTATGTACGGGTGCGAGCTCTGGACCAACTCCAGACAACGACGTGTGCGACCTTCAGCTCTTGAAGGCGGCATGGAAACAAGTGAAATGCTTCCTGCGTTGCGAGCGCCTAGCCGTCAACTCGCCGACGTTCGATATCGGGCAGTGCAACGATAGATGCACCAGTAAATTCAACCGTACACGAGCGCGGGTGTTACAACAGCCCACCTGTGCGCAACACTCGGGTCAGATGCCCAGCATCAACTAACCGAGCCCGCCACTGACTCCGCGCCAACTCCCGCCACGCCGAGCCCAGCGCTCGGCGTGGCTTTTTGTGCCTAAAAGCGATGTCCGGTGCTCAGACCGATCTCCTGAGCCACTTCCGCTGCGGGACGCTTCGCGCCGCTCCCGTAGCGTAGCCGTTTCACCACAATGGCGCCCCCTTGCGCCGCAACGACAAGGCCGTTGGGTCCAATCTCCAGGACCGTACCAGGGACGCTATCAGGCAAGCGCGCCCCGGTCTTGCGAGCGTCGAAAAATCGTAGTTTTTCCCCGCGCACCCTGTTGTAAGCCCCCGGCTGTGGATCGCACCCGCGAATCAGATTGTATACCTGCTCGATCGGCTGCGACCAATCGACCTCTGCATGCTCATCCCGACAAAGTGGATCGTATGTCGCTTGCGACTCGTCCTGCGGAATTCGCGGGGCGACACCGCGGTCGATCAAACGCACCGCTTCGACCACCGCTTCCACCCCTAGTGGGAACAACTTGTTGAAGTACAGCGAGGCGGCCGTGTCGTCAGGATCGATGGTGGCTTCCTTTTGCAGCAAGATCGGACCCGTATCGATGCCCTGGTCCACCCAAAATACGGTGACCCCGGTTTTGGTTTCCCCTTTGATAATCTGCCAGGGGATTGCACTGCCACCCCGATACTTGGGGAGCAACGAAGGGTGAAAGCAAATACTGCCCAGCCGGGGAACGACAAAAACCTGAGGCGGCACGATTTGGGTAACGTAAGCGAGCACTGCCAAATCGGGATGGAGTTCTTGCCACTCTTCTCGCACCTTTGGGTCTTTCAACGAGGCGTGCTGCCTTACCGGAATCCCCAACGCAACGGCCCGAGCCTTTACCGGATCCGGCTTGTCAGGCGCGGCATCGGGCGGACAGTACACGGCGACAACTTCGTGACCGTCTTGTCGAAGCCGGTCCAAAACCTCAGCGGCAAAGGCTGCTTGTCCCACGAGAATGATCCGCATGTCCTCCCACCTTTACCGGTTGCCTACCAGTCAGGCACAAGCCCAAATCGGGCTGGCGCGGCTCAAGCTTTTAAGTGACGCGCAAAAAACTCGAGCAAACGCCGCCAAGCGTCTGCCGCAGCCTCAGGCCGGTAGGAATCGCGTTCGTCGCAAAAGAAACCATGGGGTGCGCCCGGGTACACGACCACTTCTGCCTGCTTGCCCAGCTCTTTGAGCCGCGCCTCGATGCGCCGTACCTCGTCCATGGGGATAAACGGGTCGGCCTCTCCGAAGAACAAGAGCATGGCGCCCTGGAGTTGGTCGGCGTACTCCAGCGGAGCCTTCGGCGTTTTCTCGCTCGGTTGCATCACACTGCCAATGCCGCCGCCGTAAAATGGCACGGCTGCCCGCACAGCCGGGTTACGGCACGCAGTGAGGAAGGTTACGCGCCCACCCATGCAAAACCCGGTGACCCCGATCCGATCGCGCTTGACCTCCGGCAAGTTTTGCAAGAAGGCAATCGCTGCGTTCATATCGCGAACGATATCGTCGTCGCGCAAACTCGTGAGCAAACGGATGGCCTCGGGCAAATTATCGTAGCCCACGACTGTGTTGGGGGAGACGCGGTGGTAAAGGTCCGGGGCAAGCGCCACGTACCCCTCGCGTGCAATCCGCTCCGCGACGTTTTTGATGTGCTGGTTGAGTCCGAAGGCTTCCATCACGACCACAACCGCGGGGTACGGGCCTGCTCCGCGAGGCTCCACAAGATATGCGGGCATCGCTTCGCCGTTTACGGGGACAGAAACCATCGTACCGGACACTTCCATCTCATCCTCCTGGCCGAGGTAGCCCATATACGGCCAGCCATTTTTCCTTGCAACGGGCCCACGCAAAACCCCGTTTGCAAGGAACCGTCCGCTGGACTACTAAACCGCGTCCGGCCACTTCAGAAGGAGACCCAACGTGCGACGCGACAAGACCAACTACGTAATCCAGTCGGTTTCTCATGCCTTGGACGTCTTAGAACAATTCGCGGGGAGTCAGGAAGAACTCGGTGTGACCGAACTGAGCAAGCGGCTCAAGCTGCACAAAAACAACGTGTTCAGGATTCTCGCGACGTTGGAGGCCCGCGGGTACATCGAGCAGAACAAGGTTACAGAAAACTATCGCCTCGGTGTGCGGTGCGCCACGCTTGGCCAGCGCTATTTGGGGCAGGTGGGGTTACTCAAACCGGCGCGTCCGATCTTGCAACAGCTCGCTGGTTCCGTCGGGGAAACTGCCATGATCGGAGTGGTGCGATCAGGTATGGCGGTCGTGCTCGATGCGGCAGATCCCGGTCAAACCGTGCGGGTGGTTGCTCAGATTGGCGAGCCCGTACCATTGCACTGCACGGCTATTGGGAAAGTGGCGCTCGCGTTTGGGGAAGCGACGCTCAAGGAGGCACTACCCGAACCCCTTGCCCGCTGCACCGAGAAAACCATCGTGGATAAAGAGCGACTGATCGCCGAACTTGACCGTGTGGCCGAACAAGGTTGGGCACTGGAGGCAGGAGAACACGTACTGGACGTGACTTCCGTGGCCACACCCGTGCGGGACTATACTGGCTCGCTCGTTGCCGCGCTGGCCCTGAGTGGGCCAACGTACCGCATGGGCGAGCAGCGGTTACGGGAGCAAATCGTTCCGCTTCTGACCCGAGCGAGTAAAGAACTCTCGGGCCGACTCGGGTTCGAGTCGAAGAAGTAAGAACCTAGGAAGCGGCGCTCCACCAGCACGGATTTGCAGGGAGAAGTGTTCTCGGAAGTTAGCGCCGGCACGCGAGGCGCGGTCTTCTGTGCTGGCAGAGACTCCCGGGCAGGACTCCTCGGGAACTAGGGAGCAATCATTCCGATTGTCTCAGGCTTAAAGCAGCCGACTTTCCGCCACCCCTGTGATCGAGCCCGTAACCAAACCATGAGCGACCAAGGTAGTAGCTGACTTCGAGCGGCCTACTACCTCCGCCCCGGCTTTCTTCCTGTTGGAAATCCTGCGGGCACAAGCCAATGGTTGTCGGCGCAGGAACAAACGCGGATCGAGCTTACAGCGGCGGAACAAGTACCCCCAACCCTCTTCTTCCCGGCACACGAAAATCTTCACGGCCGGGTAGGTCCCCACCGCCTGGGCCACCTGCCACCCTTTCAACTTGCGCCCGTCCTCGAATACGATGTGGTACACGGACGCGGCCCCATCCTCCCGAAGGCCACTCCCGAACCAACGATCGCAGCTCGGCTTCGAATCTGTCCGAATCACCGCAAGCTCGGCCTGGTTTCCCGGAAGAAAGTTGGCCTCCTCCGGAACGTTCCAACCCCGAAGAGCTACGTACCGCTCGCGCGGGCAGCTCGAAACCAGAAAGCCCTCTGCCTGCCCCCCACCGGTTCCACCCGTACCTTGAGGGAACTTCGTGGCCGGAGCTCCTCGATCCACACAATTTTGGGCTGCCGGTGGAGGTACCAGCCGTCCGGGTACCACACCGTGTAGCCCTCCCGCGGGTGGGTAAAGGTTGCCGCCACGCAAGGGCTGGCCACAACCACCCACGCAAGCTTCCACCCCCAGCGCCCGGTGACCGCCCACACTCGCCGCAAGCTCTCGAGCAACGTCATCGTGCACCTCCTTCAACGAGGCTTACCGATTGTACATCCGCGCAACCACGCGAGCGTACGCACCCGGGCTACGAGCCCCTCGGGCAGCCGCCATACCAGTTTGTGCGTGCCCTGGGGCTATTCGTGAACTTCAAGTAACCGCGAAGCTGCGGCCGGCTAGCCCTTCCCCACAAGCGTCCCGCCTCTGCGCCATCTGCCTTTGTCAGCACTCCAGAAACCACACCGTTTGGGTTCACGGTCAACATCAATCTCCCCAAACGCAACGCTGGCTCGCCTGTCACCGCGAAACGTCCTTCTAGAGTGCAGGGTCCCCGCTGCTCGATGTCCCAGTACACCCAGCGACCCCGGGGATCGAAGACCTTGGGACTGCCCTCGCGCGGAGCAAGGCGCATGGTTTCGGAATCGTATCCCGAGCCCAACGGAGCCGACTCTCCATACAGCGCCGCCCCTCAGCGCACTCTGGTCATCACCGCATGCACCACCCAAGGCGATGGCAGCGTAGATCGAGCGCCACCCTTTGGGCTTCCCTGCTCCGACATGCCCAACACAACAGGGCGGTAGCTCCCTATCTCTGCTCAGCCGCAATCGGGACGAGAGACTTCCAGAGCGCAATTGGCAATCCGCAAGTCGATACCCAATGCCTGGGAAGAGAGACAGCCAACATCCATTCCTCGTCGCCCGCCGGTGGCTGTTTTAGGTCGCCCTGCAACGAAGCCGGAGGCGGTCAGTGGTGCCGAGCAAAGGGGAGTGCCCTGCCCGCCGGATCCTTATTCACTGCCGGCCCTTTCTCTCGTGACGGTGTTGCCGCGTGCAAGGCTCCGCGGCATGCGTATCTGCCGGCAGTGGCGTTCAGCGCAACTCGAATCGTGGTTAGGGCCAGCGGCGAGCCAGCTCGCAGCTCACCAGGCATTCGGCAGGGGCTCGGATGGCCCCGTTTTCCCGTTCCTTGAACGCGTGCTGGCCCTATGGTACCGGGTGGGGGTTTCCCCAATTCCTTTGGAAAAGGAGGCACGTCTGTGAAGATTCTGGTTACCGTCAAGCGGGTGCCGGATCCCAACGCCACCATTCGGGTGAAGCCGGACGGCACGGGCATCGTTACGGACAACTTGAAGTACGTGGTCAACCCATTCGACGAGATCGCCATTGAAGAAGCGCTCCGCATCAAAGAAAAAGGCGGTGGTGCGGAAGTGGTTTTGGTCAGCATCGGGGCCAAGGTGGCGCAGGAGCAGTTGCGTACGGGGCTCGCCATGGGTGCAGACCGCGCCATCCTGGTGGTAGCGGAGCAGGATTTAGATCCACTGGGTGTGGCCCGCATACTTCAGAAGATCGTCGAGCAGGAAAAGCCTGATCTCGTCCTCATGGGTAAACAAGCCATCGATGACGACGCCAACCAAACCGGTCAAATGCTGGCTGCGCTACTGCAATGGCCTCAGGCAACGTTTGCCTCGAAAAAAGAAAGCCTCGAATCCGAGGCGGAAAAAAATGGCTTGCCGGGCATTCAGATGGCCAACGGAAAGGCGCAGGTAGTCAGGGAAGTCGACGGCGGTCTCGAGACAATCGAAGTGCCACTGCCAGCGGTCGTCACGGTCGACTTGCGCCTCAACATCCCGCGCTACGCCTCGCTGCCGGGAATCATGAAGGCACGGAAGAAGGAACTGAAAGAAATTCCCGTGGCGGAGTTGGGGATCGACGTTACTCCGAAACTCCGTGTGCTACGGCTCGAACCGCCACCGAAGCGGAAGGCGGGTCGGAAGGTAAGTTCCGTCCAGGAACTCGTGCACCTGTTGCACACCGAGGCAAAGGTGATCTGAAATCTTCGTCTTAGGGAGAGGGCATTCATGGGTAACGTACTGGTTTTTGCGGAGCATCACGGGGGCAAGTTGGTAAAGCCAACGTTCGTGGCCATTCAAGCGGGCAAGACCCTGGCGGCAAAGTCTGGCGGGCAGTGCCATGCGGTCATTTTGGGCAAGGCCATCGACGCGTTGGCCGCGGAACTTGCGGAGTACGGCGTGCAGCAAGTTTACGCCTTGGAACACGACGCCTTCGAGCACTACACGGCCGATGCCCATGCGGCAGCGCTGGCGCAACTCGTGCGGGACAAAGCCGTCGAAACCCTGCTGGCAACTTCGACCGCGGTCGGCAAGGACCTGCTGCCGCGGGTAGCTGGTCTTCTGGGTGTGGGAATGGCCAGCGATGTGCTGGCGTTTAACGACGACGGCACCATGACCCGACCCATGTACGCTGGCAACGCGGTGGCCACGGTTCGCCTCGAAAGCACGCCGCGGGTCATTAGCGTGCGCTCCACGGCTTTCGATGCGGCAAGCAAGGATGCCCAGAAAGCCCCGGTGGAAAAGATTCCCGTAAACTTGGACCCCGCCTCGCAGCGGATGAAATTTGTCGAATTCAGCGAAACGAAGTCCGACCGGCCCGTACTCACCGAGGCCAGAATTGTGGTGTCTGGTGGAAGGGCGCTGAAATCCGGCGAAAACTTCAAGACGATTCTCGAACCGCTGTGCGACGTCCTTGGCGCGGCCATGGGTGCCAGCCGGGCGGCCGTCGATGCTGGTTTTGTTCCCAACGATCTTCAGGTCGGCCAAACTGGAAAGGTTGTCGCCCCCGATTTGTATATCGCTGTCGGCATTTCCGGGGCGATCCAACATCTAGCGGGAATGAAGGATTCGAAAGTCATCGTAGCCATCAACAAGGACGAGGAGGCGCCGATTTTCCAAGTTGCCGACTATGGTCTCGTGGCCGACTTGTTCAAGGCCGTGCCCGAACTCACGGAGGAAATCAAAAAGCTCAAAGCTTCGTAAGCCCAAGCCTCCTTCTTGTGACCCAGGGAAAGAGGGTCGGCCCGTTCGAGGTCCGACCCTCTTTTCCGTTTTGACCCTCGGCGCAACCCGAGCGAGCGTTTCCCTCGCAACTGCGTCGTCGGATTCCAATGCTCAGGCGAACTGCGACCCGGATCACATGCCCGACCGGGCGAGACGCTCAACCTGCCTGGGTGTGCTCCATCCGCTCGGCAACAATCTCCATCACGTCGAGGGCTTGCACCCGTTCTTCCAAGTTCTTCGACTTAATGCCGTCGTCGATCATGGTCATGCAAAATGGGCAAGCCACGGCCACAGCGTCGGGCTGAGTTTCCAGCAACTGCTCCACCCGCCGCAGATTCACGCGCTTATCGGGATCCTCTTCCATCCACATTCGGCCGCCTCCTGCGCCGCAGCACATACCAAAACGCCGCGACCGCACCGGTTCCTTGAGCTGCAAGCCCGGGATGCTTTGCAGGATTTGCCGGGGAGCCTCGTAAACGTCGTTGTAGCGGCCGAGGTAACACGAATCGTGGTAGGTTACCGTGCGTGCGCCGTCGGGGCCGAACCGAATTCGCCCGTGAGCAATCAGGCGTTGGACAAACTCGGTTGCGTGATACACCTCGTAGTTTCCACCGAACTGAGGATATTCGTTCTTGAGCGTATTGAAGCAGTGAGGGCAGTTCGTGATGATTTTTTTCACGCCATAGCCGTTGAGGACCTCCACGTTCATTTGCGCCATGGACTGAAAGAGGTACTCATTGCCAATCCGACGGGCGGTTTCTCCGTTGCACAGCTCTTCCTTGCCGAGGATGGCAAAGTCCACACCCGCTTGCTTGAGGATCTTGGCGACCGCTTGGGTTGTCCGTTTCGCACGATCGTCAAACGCGCCGGCACAGCCAACGTAGTATAAGTACTCGGCATCCGGTTTCTCCGCCATCGTGGGAATGCCGAGACCCTGGGCCCAAGCATCGCGCTGACTTGCGTCCACCCCCCACGGATTGCTTTGCGTTTCCATAGCTTTGAACGTGCGGGTGAGCTCGCTCGGAAAGCGCGCTTCCTCCTGCACCAGATGGCGCCGCATGTCCACGATTTTGTCCACGTACTCAATGAGCACGGGGCACGCCTCCTCGCAGGCACGGCATGTCGTACAGGCCCACAGCACCTCGTCCAGGATCAACCGTTCCCCAACGATATTCTCGCCGACGTTCGAGGCTTCGCTTTGTGTTGCAGCTCCGGTGGCAGCGTTGGGTAAAGCCAACATGGCGTCTTCGTGCTCGTACAGGTAGTCGCGCAAGTTCAGGAGCAGTTGCCGGGGAGCCAGCAGCTTGCCGCTTTGCGTGGCCGGGCAGTGCGAGGAGCAGCGGCCGCACTCCGTACAGGAGTACATGTCGAGCACTTGTTTCCAGGTGAAGTGATTGATGAACGACGATCCGAAGCGCGTGGCGTTCTCCAAGTCCTGTTTCGAAAGAGCCCCCTTCGGCTCCGTCTTCAGGAAGAAAACGTTGGGCAGGGAGGTGATGATGTGAAAGTGCTTGGAGAGCGGGAGCAGGTTCAAAAACACCAAGATAATGGTGTTGTGCAGCCACCAACCCAAGTCGCTGAAAAACTTGGCACCCTCGGTACCGAACCACGCGGCCAGGGCATGACCCACCATGCTACTGAATGGCTGCCATGCGGCCTCCTGTTGCACGTCGGGATGGCTCGCAGCGTAGATCATGCGGCCGCCATCGTACAGCTTGCCGCCGATCATGATGCCACCGATGAAGCAAAGGATCACGTAGGCTTCCCAGTGCGACTGCTTCGCCAGCCGCTCTTCTGCCGGCAAGAATCCGTATAATCTTTTGGGGTGGGTAATGGCCCAGCGAGTGAGCAGGGCAATGATGCAAACCAACACCACCACTTCCATGATGTCCTTGAGCAAAAAGTAGGGCCCGCCCAACAACCCAGGGCTGAACAACGGCACGTAAAAATGCTCGGAGTAAGCGCGGCCGAACATGGTCAGCACCTGGATTGCGAGAATCATAAAGCCCCAGAACACGAAGAAATGCAGCCATCCGGCTTTCCACTCGCTAATGGGGGACCCTGGCGGAGGGTCGGGAACGATAAACTTCCGTTGCCCGAATGCGTACACGAGAACGGCCTTGATCCGTTGGGGAATATGGTCAAAGCGGTAATCTGGTTGGGACTTGAGCAAGATCATCACTCGCCGGTACAAGGTCCGACCAAACCATCCTAAGGCAACGAGCAACATGACGCTGAAAATCAGCGCGGCCATGCACAACCTCCATGGAGAGAAAAAAAGTGGGAAACGGGCGGAGTCCTAAGATAAAGGCATTGCGAACACAAGGTGGCGTCCGCCGGACATCCTGTTGGGTTTTGCTGCTGGCAGTGGTCTCGCTGCTGACGGCCACCGGTGTTGCATGCCAGGAGCAGCCCAAAGTGCTGATCGAAACCGCGCAAGGAACCGTCACCGTCCCCGTCGAGGTCGCTAACACCCCGGAAACGCGAACGCGC
>BEIG01000014.1 GCA_002898795.1 bacterium HR30
TCGGCCAACGATAGGGCGGAAGCTCCATGTAGAAGACCGAGGGCGTGCCGCGCAGCAAGGTCGAGCTCAGAAGAGCGGCTGACGTCAGTGCGGTGACAACACCTAAAAGGTAGAGGCCCAACATGACCAAGCCTTGCAGTCCGACCGGGCCCCACACCGAGTTTGGCGGCACGAAGGCTGCGATCAGCAAAGTGTACACTGGCAGGCGCGCAGAACAGGTCATGAACGGTGCCACCAAGATGGTGGCAAGCCGCTCGCGCGGAGAAGCAATCGTGCGCGTGGCCATGATACCAGGCACGGCGCAGGCAAAGCAGGAAAGCAAGGGAACGAAACTTCGCCCTTGAAGGCCAACCCAGCCCATCACGCGATCCAACACGAAGGCGGCGCGCGCCATGTATCCGAGATCGTTCAGCAAGTGGATAAAGGCAAACAAGATTACGATTTGTGGCAAAAACACCAGTACAGACCCAACGCCGGTTACTACCCCGCCTGCCCAAAGTTCCGTGAGCCACCCGCGCGGCAGGACGTCACGACAAAGCGCGGCAAGCCAGGTGAAAAACCCGTCGATGGCGTCCATCGCCGGTGCCGCCCACGTAAAGATGCTTTGGAAGAAGACGAGCAGCACGAAGGCGAGGGTGATCAATCCGAACAGCGGGTGCAGCAACCAACGATCAATCCGATCCGTGCGGCGGTCGGGCGGGAGTTCGTCGGCACCTACGGCTTTGCAAACCGCATCGACCCACGCAAAGCGCTGCACTGGGTCTTCGTTGGCCGGTGGCCACGTTTTCGGTTGGGGCCACCGCCACGGCTCCCGGAGCAGGCGGATTACCTGGTCGATCCCAACTCCTCGGTGGCCAACAACGCCGACAACCGGGATGCCCAGTTGGCGCGCCAAGCCGGGAATGTCGATGCGTCCCCCCCGAGCCCGTACCTCGTCGATCATGGTGAGAACTAGAATCATCGGCCGACGGTGGGAGAGTAGCTGCCGTACCAAACCGAGGCCGCGTCGCAGGGTGGTGGCGTCAGCGACGGCCACGACTCCATCCAATTCCGCTTCCCCGGCTAACTTGCCGTCGAGCACCTTTTCGACGATCCGCTCGTCGGGCGACTCGCCCCGTAGGGCGTAAGTCCCAGGTAGATCTAAGATCACCACCTGACCATCGCTCCCTCGCAGCGTACCCTCCCGCCGTTCCACGGTCACGCCAGCGTAATTTCCCACCCGCGCACTGGAGCCAGTCAGTGCGTTAAAAAGCGTCGTTTTTCCCGCGTTGGGGGAACCCACCAAAGCGAGCCGCACGGGCCGCGAGGCTGGAATCACCGCAGCAGTTGCGCTCATGGTTCCGTCTCGTCTTCCACCACAACCCGCAAACCTCGAAGCTGGCGGCGGCGAAAACATAGCCTGGTGCCGCGGATTTCGATCTCGATGGGATCACCGAGCGGCGCGCGCCGAACGATCTTAAGACGCGTCCCTGGGACAAACCCCAGATCCAGCAAGCGGTGCGAGACGTTTCGGGGCACGCTGTCGATTAACCGCGCCCAGCGGCCGACAGGTAACTGTTGCAGTGGGATGCCGAGTTTGTTGCTCTCGCGATGTTGGGACACCTTCGTTGACCGTGGCGGCTTTCTCGAGCGCTCGCCGACAAAGCACCACCCGCGAGCGCCTGTGACGGCAACCGTAGCGTGTTGAAAAGCATTTTCAAATCAGGCCAGCCATAGGTGGGCATCCAACATCTTCTCCCGGATGGGAACCCCCAGCGGGCACTTGCCCGCACAAGGGGCAGCGCACTCCACACAGCGCGACGCGTCCCGTTCCAGTTGCGCATAGAGACGGCGCCCTTCGTACTCCCAATGATAGTCCTTCGCGTACATGCGGTAGCGGAGGATGTCGTTGATGGGCAGCTTGTGCTCACAAGAGTCGAGACAGATCCCGCAATGGGGCTGGCAGTAATCGCCGGCGATCAATTGGTCATACCGCCGCAACAAGGCCACATCGCTGGAAGTCAGTTGTGTCCCCGAGGCGTAAAGATATTCGTCGACCTGACGCCGCTCGTAAATCGAGATCACGAGGCAAGACACATTGGGATTCGACAATACCCACCGAAAAGCAGCCTGCGCATAGGAATCCGCCTCGCGACGGAACGCGGCCAAATTGGTGTGTTTGGCCCCTTTGAGCGTCTTCATGGCTACGACGCCAATGTCCCTGCTCTTCGCCTTCTCTAGAATGTGGTCGAAGTTCGGCCACATTCCGAAATGATAGGCTAACATCAGCACATCGAAGCGCCCGGAGTCGATGGCGGCGTTGGCGATTTGCTCAAGGTTAGGCGTGTGCGTGCTGACACCCAGAAAGCGCACTTTCCCTTGTTCCTTGAGACGATCGAAAGCCTCGTGAATGTTCGGAGCAAACAGGCGGTCCAGCCGGTCGCAGGAATGAATGTGAATCAAGTCGACATAGTCGGTTTGTAGGCGGCGTAGACTCCCTTCTACCGCTTCCATGATCTTGGGCACCGGCGTGTCGTTCGGGAGATGGCCGTCGGCCACGCAGAACTTCGTGGCCACAAAGAGCTTGTCACGATGCCCCTTCATGGCCTCGCCGAGCACGCGTTCCGAGTTTGTGTCCGCATAGTCGGGCGCGGTGTCAAAGTAATTGATGCCGCGTTCGATCGCGTAGCGCGCAACCTCGACGCTGTTGATGCGACTCGAACCGAGCGAGATGTCCGATACCATCGCGCCAGTACGGCCGAGACGGCGGTAACTTCGAACCCGTGCCTCGTTCCACTCCGGCCGAGGTTGCGGGGCGATGTTTTCTACTTTGGCTCCAAAAAAGTCACGCCCAACGGCAACCCACCCGCGATTGCGAGCCACAGCCACACCGATACCGCCGATCAGTGCCGCCGTCTCGGTGCCTGCGGCGGCGACCACCCGTAAAGCTTGACGCCGACCGAGTTGGGTCGGTTCAGCCGTGTCGAGCGACCGGGCAATTTCGAACCACACCGCTCGCTTGCCGAGCCCGCAGGAATCGCAAACGGGCCGCTTCCAGCTCAGGAACTGGAGGACCATCGCGGCGCTAAAAGAGGCAACCGGCAGCGCCAAATGCCACCACGGTAGTAGGCTCCGTTGCACCCCTTCCACGAGGTCGTGCAGGAGGTTACCGCCGAGCCACCAAGCCAACAAAAGCCCGAGGGCATAGAGGCTCCATACATACACGCGCTTCACTTGGATGAACCTTGGCCGACACGCGCTGCCGCACTGGGGGCATTGCTCAGAGTTCACCGCTGCACCTCCTCATGGCTGTTGCAGTGTACGGGGAGAACGAAGCCAAGTCCAGCATCCCTGATCTGCGAGAGTCAAACTAGGGCCCGGTAGGAGTCTGGCCGCTGTACCCGCAGCTGCCCGTAGCTCCTAACTCGTGCTTTCGCGGTTGGATCGGGGGTCCGACCAGCGCGTTGCGGCCATGTCGAACCAGCGCTGTACCCGCTCCACCAAGGGAAGGGCGCGATAGAGCGCATCGCGCAACTCCGGAAGAGCCTGACGTGCGGCCTGGCGCCCCGCATGGATCGCCTCGCGACTACGATGGAAGTCAAACAAACCGAGCCGCAAGGGCACGTGAATTAAGAAGTTTGGCGGGTCATCGCGTAGCCGAGCCGCGGCAATCCGTGCCTGGACTACCGTACTAGCGCGGGAAAGGATTTCCACTAGTCCGAGCTCGGTGGCTGGAGTCCCGTTGTCTTGCGGTAAAACGCGGGTGGAACCTGGCAACGAGGTGTGCCAGCGACGGCGCAAGCGCTCGCTCCATTGTTGCGTGAGGCCCGGCCGCGCCGCGCGGTGCGGGAGCACCGCAGGGTGGACCTGAAGCACGCTGACCGCAATGACAAACTCGGCTCCGAGCGCCCGCGCCACGTCAGCCGGAATGGGGTTGACCAAGCCCCCATCTACGAGAATTCGCTGCCCAAGGCGCTGCGGAGTGAAGAGACCCGGAATGGCAATGCTGGCGCGGACGGCTTCCACGACGGAGCCGCTGCGCAACACGACTTCTTCGCCGGTGTCCAAGTCGGCTGCGACCGCCGCAAACGGCATGGCTAGCGACTCGATCGTGCTGCCTAGGTGTGGACGCACCAGCTCTAACGAACGCCGCCCTTCGAGCAGTCCGCTTTGCGGCCAAATTGGGTCGAACAAGCGGAGCACCCGCGAGCGGGTTAGAGCACACATCGTCTCGCGAAAGGGTGCAAGCTGTCCGTTGGCAAAGGCAGCGCCCACCATGGCTCCCGCGCTCGTACCCGCGACGCAAGAAATGATCAGGCCAGCAGCCATCAGTTCTTCGAGCACGCCAACGTGTGCCATTCCGGCAGCGCCTCCGCCGCTGAGGGCCACGCCGACTTTTATGGGCACGCGCCCGAGTGTTTCGGCCATGTCCCGTGCTTATGGCAGAACGCGGAGTGGAAGTCACTCACGCCGCATCGTCTTGCGCCGTCCGAAGTAGCCGCTCCAGATCGAGCAAGTCTCGCGCGAGCCGCGCGGCACTTGAGGGATCAGACAGTGCTTCGCTTGGCAAATGCGGAACCGTACTGAGTGCGTCTCCGAGCCAGGGGCGCAAAGCGTCGATGTTCGTCGTTTGTGCAACATCCCCAGGCGGAGTTGGATGATTCCAAATGTAACCACCCCAACGAGCCCCATGCATCCGAATATTTTGTGCGGTGAGGAGCGCGTGGTTGAGTGCTCCCAATCGGTTCGCGACCACGACAACCACCGTGCCTCTCAGCGCTACGGCGAGGTCAGCGAAGGTGAGATGCGGCGTCAACGGGACTAGCCACCCACCTGCCCCCTCGACGAGGGCCACGTCGTAACCCGTCATGCTTCGGCCAATGTGCTGACAAAGCTCCCGAAAGTCGATGCTTCGACCACTGCGCTCTGCGGCTACCGCGGGCGCGAGCGGTTCGGCAAAGGCATACGGGCAAACGTCTTCGATGGCTTGCGAGCTTCTCGCGAGCGTTTTTAATCGCACGGCGTCAGCGGGAATAAGCTTGCCGTCCTCTCCAGGCATGCAACCCGTTTCCACCGGTTTGAACACGGCCACTCGGAGACCCTGAGCAGCTAGACCAGCCGCTAGCAGGCCGCTCACGGTGGTTTTGCCCACACCAGTGTCGGTTCCAGTGACGAAAATGATTTTACCCTTCATGCTTCAATTGCGCCAAAGTGGTTTTTTCCTCACGATCGGGTGGATGTTTTGTTTTCCGTAACCTCGCGGATGCTTTCCCAAGTTACCTGGCACAGTTCATCTAGTTGCTCTTCGGTGATGCAAAGCGGGGGCATGAGCACGATGACGTTACCGAGTGGTCGCAGAACGACCCCTCGACGCCGTGCTGCGAGGATGACCTTGTGACCAACTCGTTCCCCGGCAGGATACGGGGCACGGGAGCTACGGTTGGCAACCAACTCGATACCGGCCATCAAACCCCACTGACGCACATCGCCAACGTGGGCAAGCGGTGCAAATTCCTTTTCGAGCCGCTCCTCGAGTTGGCGGGCGCGCACGCGCACATTGTCGAGTACTCGCTCCCGTTCGAAAACCTCGAGGCTGGCGATCCCCACAGCGCACGCGAGCGGGTTTCCGGTGTAGGTGTGACCGTGAAAGAATGCCCGGAAAGCATCGTACGGCCCGAGGAAAGCCGCGAAAATTTCCTCGCGCACCAGCGTGGCTGCGAGTGGCAAATAGCCCCCGGAAATTCCTTTACCGAGGCACATCATGTCGGGTTCGAGCCCTGCGTGCTCTACAGCGAACAGTTGGCCGGTCCGACCGAAGCCCGTGGCAACTTCGTCGCAAATGAGGAGCACGCCATGCTCTCGGGTCAAATCTCGCAGCCCCCGCAGGTACGCAACATCGTGCTTCCACATACCGGCAGCTCCTTGCATAAGTGGCTCGACGATCATGGCTGCCAAGTGTGCCCCATGCTGGCGAAAGAAACTCCGCGCTTCGCTCAGTGCCGCGTCGAGGGCCGCCTCGGCGCTCAAGCCCCGGTACCAGCGGAACACGTGCGGAGGATCGAGTTTGTGACAGGGGAATAACAGCGGCTTGTGAAATCGGTGAAACATCTCGGAGTAGCCCACGCTCATCGCGCCAATCGTGTCACCGTGGTAGGCTTCGGTAAGCGAGACAAATTCGGTCCGCTGGGGCTCGCCAACCAGTTGCCAGTATTGCGCCGCGATCTTCAAAGCGATTTCTACTGCCGTAGCACCGGAGTCGGAATAAAATACCCGCGTTAGCGATGCCGGGGTGCGCTGGACCAGCTCCTTCGCCAGGACAATGGCGGGAACGTTACTTAAGCCCAGCATCGTGGAGTGCGCGACGCGGTTCGCTTGCTCGTGCAAGGCAGCGTCGAGCACAGGGTGCCGATGCCCGTGCACATTGCACCAAAGGGAGGCTACCCCGTCGAGGTAGCGGTTCCCGTGCGCGTCGTAGAGGTAAACACCTTCTCCCCGCTCGATGATGAGCGGAGGTTCGCTGAGCCACTCGGCCATTTGGGTAAATGGATGCCAGAGGAAACGGTGATCCCACGTCGCCAGCATCTCGGGCTCGATTCCTTTCATCCCCCTCCCTCACAGAACACTTTTACGAACGCATCGCGCGCAAATTGTAAGTCTTCGTACGTGTGCGTTGCCATGACCGTTACCCGAAGCCGCGACGTACCTTCGGGCACGGTTGGAGGCCGGATCCCCTGAACCCATACGCCTGCTTCGAGGAGACGGGCCGACACCTGCATGGTGCGCAGCGGGTCGCGCAGCAAAATGGGAAGAATGTGGCTCGGCCCCCCAAGCAGGGGGATACCACTCTCCTTGAGGATCCGGTGCAAGAAGGTCGCATTGGCCTGGAGCTTCGCCCGTAACTCTGGTTGTGCACGAACCAACCGCACCGCGCTCAGTGCTGCCCCAACTACGGGCGGAGGTAGAGCGGTCGTGTAAACCAAAGAGCGAGCGCGATTGATCAAAAGCTGAATGAGGCTTCTCTTGCCCGCCACGTAAGCTCCGAAGCAGCCTAGTGCCTTGCCCAAAGTTCCCATCTGCACGTCAACTTGATCGTGCAAGTTGAGTTCTTCCACGAGACCTGCCCCTGTGGGGCCCAAAACGCCGGTCGCGTGGGCCTCGTCGACCATCACCCAAGCATCGTACCGGTGCGCCAAGGCACAAATCTCGCGCAGAGGCGCGACGTCTCCATCCATGCTGAAAATCGAGTCGGTCACGATCAATCGGTGCCGCGCGGGAGTGTGAGCCAACTTCTCTGCGAGCGCGTCTACATCGGCGTGCGGATAAACCACGACACGAGCGCGCGACAGGCGGCAGCCATCGATAATGCTGGCGTGATTGAGCGCGTCACTAAAAACAGCGTCTCCCTCGCCGACCAGGGCGGCAATGGTACCAATGTTGGCGTGATAGCCGGAGTTGAACAGGACGGCAGCCTCAGTGCGCTTCCACTCGGCCAGTTCCTGCTCCAGTTCGTGATGCAAGGCCAACGATCCGGAAATGAGACGTGAGGCGCCGGCACCGACACCCCACACTGCTGCGGCTTCAGCGGCCGCGGCAATCAGCGCCGGATGAGTTGCTAACCCAAGGTAGTTGTTCGAACAGAGAAGAAGGGTGCGCCGCCCGCCGATGTTCACCCAAGGACCTGTCCCGCTTCCGACCACCCGTAAGTCCCGCAGTAGGCCTTGCGCACGTAACGCTTGTAACCTCTCGCTGGCCAATGGTTCGAGCGGCATACGGACACGAACTCGTAGCGAGGTTGCGAGGTAAATCCAACTGCAACGCTGCGACTTGACTTTGCGGTGGGCAAACTCCATTAGGCGCTGCTCCCCCACAGGGTGCAGGAAGAACGATGCGCCGCGCTTTCGTTGGAATCTTGCTGGTTGTCGTCGTTGGGCTCGGAGTAGCGACTTGGGTCCAGTGGGATCCCCTGCCGCTGGTGGAGCCGCACGGCGTGCCGGGTGTTGTCGGACATGCCACCCCGCTGCGTTTAACGGTGCGAAGCCCAGGGCCCGGGTTGTCGATGCTACGCCTTGTTGCGCGTCGCAATGGGCAGACGTGGGCGTTGTTCGAACAGTTTTTTGCTCGCACTTCGTGGCGCGGCAGCGGTGTGCAAGTGTTTGATGTAGAGGTTACGCCCGACTGGGCCGCGCTAGCGATTCCTGAAGGTGAGCTTCATCTCGAACTGTGGGTCTCGACTTATGGTTGGCATATCCGAGGGCACGACCGCGCGCCAGCATGGGAGGGTGGGGTTCGTCTCGACACGACGCCGCCGCATGTGGAGCTGCTGACGACTCAGCACAACGTGCGTTTGGGGGGAGTCGAGCTTGCCATTTGGCGAGCCGCCGATGCCGTAGAAAGCGGAGTGGAAGTTGGCGGTTACTACTTTCCAGGGGTGGCAGGCTACTTTGCAGACCCGCAACTCCTACTCGGCTTGTTCGCCATCCCCCAAGATCTCGATACCATGGCACAACCTCGTGTGGTGGCTACAGATGCCGCGGGCAATCGCAGCGAACGAAATATCCCCGTGCGCATCCAAGCACGCCGTTTTGCGGAACGGGTGCTGACCATCGACGACAAGTTCCTCGCTCGGAAGGTCCCGGAGATCGAAGCCGCAAACCAGTTACCAGCCCAAGGCAGCTTGCTCGATCGTTACCTGCGGATCAACCGTGAGTTGCGCCGAGAAAACGAGGCGAGGATTCGGGAAATGACCCGGGCAAGCGACCCGAAGCCTTTGTGGCTTGCAAGCTTCCACCGACAATCGAACTCGGCACCCTTGAGTTCGTTTGCCGATCGACGAACGTATGTCTATCGCGGAGAGGAGGTAGACCGGCAGGTCCATCTAGGCTTCGACTTGGCCTCGATTGCGGCGAGCCCAGTGGAAGCAGCGCAAGCAGGCAGAGTGGTTTTTGCGGGCAACCTTGGGATCTATGGCAACACCGTGGTGCTCGACCACGGTTTGGGCCTCTTCACCTTGTACGGGCACTTGCGTTCCCTCGATGTCGCAGTTGGCCAGCGCGTTGAACGCGGGGAAAAACTGGGGCTTACCGGCGAAACTGGATTGGCTGCGGGAGATCATTTGCACTTTTCCGTGATGCTTTGGGGTGTCCACGTCGATCCGGTAGAGTGGTGGGATGGGGACTGGATTCGTAAACACCTCTTGGCGAAACTCGAGGCATTTCCGCGGGCAAGCGCGGCGGCGAATGACAACCGATGAGCAAACAACAGCGTGAGCGCATTTTGGAAGCCGGGGAGGAGTTGTTGCGCTCCTGGGGTTTGACGCCCTCCTCCCCCTTGGAGGATCTCGCGTCTTGCATTGGGCGCGACCCAGCAGGCGACGCCGTGATCGCGCACTGGTTAGGTGGCCGGCCAGCACCGGAAAGCGTGGAGCTGCTTAAGCAAATCGAGGCATCGTCGAGCGATAAAATCGTTCGGCGGGAAGCTCGCCGCGCACTGTATCGGCTCGAGCAGCGGGGTGTGGCTTCACGGCCGCAAGTGGAACAAGTGGTTGCGCGGCCTTTGTGGCAGCCCGAACCGGAGAAGACACAAGCCTTTTTCCTGCCCTACTTGATTGGAGGGTATCGCGAGTTCGTGCTGCGACGGAAGCACGTTGGTGGGGTGGCGGTCGTGTTTGCGACGACCCGCCAGTACGATCGCTTTCTGGAAGAGGTCGTTCGAGCCGATATCAGTGGCAAGGAGTGGCGAAGGTTAGTGGCCAGCTTGACGGAACGGGGAAGAGCGCTTGCGGAGGGCGACGCTGCCTACTGCGATAGCTTGCTGTGGCGGGCGTACGAAAACCTCGCCCCTGCCGAGAGAACACCGGCACGTGACTATCCGGCCATTCGCCGCGAGTTCTTCGATGGATCACCGCCGGCGGCGCAGCCTTCGCCGCTTCTCCAGCTGTATGCTGCGGAAGAAATGGAGCAGCCGGCGCGAAGTGCGCGAGAGCTTGCGGAACAGTTCTTCGGTGAGCCGGCTCTCCTTGTCCTCGTTGCTGACGCACGGGAGCAGTTCCGAGCTTATGTCGAACGCATCCGAGATGCCGAGTCGAGTCCTTTGGTTTTGAGCGAGGCACAAAAACAAGAACGGCGAGGGCAAATTGAAGACCAGGCGATCGACGACGTGTTTGGCGGCGGTCAGCGCGAGGCGTGGGTCCACCGCCTGCGGGAATTAGGGTATTACTTCCACTTGACGGGCAAAAAAGAGCTGGCCCGAACGCTTGCCTCAGCGGCTTCTGCCCTGGATGCACCGGGAGCAGATCCGAAACGGATTCCGTTCTGTCGTGCGTTTGTGACGGTGGGGTTGTTTGCCGAGCTCTACCAGATCGAGCGCGAGGAAGAGGAAAAGGCCCAGGGTTCGTTGATTGTTACGCCGGAGCAGTTACGCCGGGCACAACGCCGAAGCCCTCAGCCACGGTAAAACCGCGCGCGTCACGGAGTGGGCGACGATCCAACCGTCGCCGAGCCGAACTCTCTATTGGGTGACGCCGAATTGATTGTCCGATGTTTTCAGGGGCAAGTTCGGGGCAAATATGCGGCCGGGATGTGGTGTGGATTGTCTTGTGTTGGGGAAGCAAGTTGACCCTTGATGCGCTCGCAGAACCCGCCACCAAAACAAACCGGTCTGGAAGCGTGGCGTCGAGGCGATAGGCATCAAACCATCTGCGGGGAGGGCCTGGGAGCGCCGCGCTCTTTCGAGGCGAGCCCTGAAGAGGCGACGCCCGGGTGATTGTGGATCGCCGCGCTTGGCTCTGTGCGCACAGACGGTTCATGGCCGGCAACGTCGCCTACTGACTGTGGGGAGCAAATTAGTTGGTTGCTGGAATCGTGCTGTACGGAAGCACCTGGGTACGCGGGGGTGCTCGAGCGCGGTGGTTGCGGGTACCGAGATATTGCCTGCCTTTTAGCCCTGCGCCGAAGCGACGTATGTGTGGGTTGCTCTCGAAGGCGAAAGCGCTGTTGGGCCCCCCTACTAGGGCAGTTTTTCCACGAGCCTGCGCGAGTTTCTAAAAATTGCGAACGCGCGCAGTGACGGCTCTAAAATTTGAAAAGGCGCAAAGGGTTCGATGGAAAGGTTTCGCGTTGCTCGGAAGGGCGCCCGTCTGGCACGGCAATCGCGGCTCCTGTGGTGGAAAGGACGTGAACGCCGTGCCGTCGTTTTGGGATGAGAGAAAAAGAGTTCTCTTGGTTGCTCCTCCGTGTCCGGTCACCCGAGCCATTGCTTTACGGCTGCGTGTAGAAGGCTTTGCCGTGGACGAAGCGTTTGCGCCAGAACAGGCATTTGCCCGAGTCGACTGGGTGGACTACCACGCCGTTATCGCCCATTTGCGCATCGATGCCGGCGGTCAAGGGAGGCTGACGGAGTTTGTAAACTTTACTCGGAAGCATCGGCCTAATGCGGTTCTGATCAAGATTTCGGGATGTAGAGGACAGGGCCCCGGCGATCGTAGCGAGCCGAGTCCGATTCGGGTGCAGATCGAGCACTTTGGTGGTTCCGCCGCGGCAGTGGCGCAATCCGTTTGCCGGGTCATCGCAGATGCAATAGCGTCGATCGAGAACGACTCCTCGGCAGTCTCAGGCTCAGGGGGAATGCAACCCACTCAAGGATGAACGATATTCGATGGGGTCCGATGTCCGTTCGGCCGAGCACGCGCTCGAATTGATGCGACCGGTGGATGGATCAACCCGTAGTGGTGTGGAATCGCGTCGGTGTTGTGTAATTTGCCATGGCGGAGCTTTGGTGCCGACGAGCGCGGCCCTGGCTCGATCATGGAAGGCGTTGTGCCAAGGTGTCGGAGGACTTCCGCTGCGCTAGCGTTGGCCCCTGATGGCCTGCGGGCCGGCCGTACGGTGAAAGAGAAGAGAAAGCGGTTTGCCCACTGGCTGCGACGGGACCGACACAATGGCAATCTCCGTGCGGTGATTGGCCCTGTCGTCCATCATGCATCGAGACGGAGGCCACGGGTGCGCTCTTGGTTTTCGCGCAAGGTGCGCGCCTTGGATCCGTGGATGACTAGAGCATTCCGGGGGGTGCCGAAATGGATCGGGAGACTGGCCGTCAGTGTGGCTTGTGAGAGGGCCCTGGGTGAATTGACGGCTCGAGCTTCGCCGTAGAAGCCGGTAGCGGGAGCACATTCCGGACAGCCACTCGGGTCGCATCGCGAGCAACGATTTCGTACGGACCTGGTAAGGCCTGCGATAAGTCTTGTCCCGGCCGAAGAGGGTCGGAAACCCAGATGACGTGCCGTTCCCTCCACCATCGCTCGAAGGTTGGTGGGTCGATAAACAAACGCCGTGCGTGTGGGTTCAAATACGTAGGCAGAACGAAGTGGTTCGGAGGAAGAATCTCGATGCGCCCGCGCAGATAATAATTCAGCCCCGCGCAAGTTTGATATTCGTCTGGGGCCTGGTACACGACTGTGGCACTCCGGTGGCGCAGGTGCTGCTGAATTTGCAGTGCCAGAGAAAAGCTCGAGTTATTCGGAGCCATGAGTACGAGCCCTTCGCAAAACAGGGGCACCACGGCGGCGAAGGTTGCCATCACGGGCACTGCGGCCCAACGCCGTGCTCCGACCCACCATACCAGCAAAGCTGTGACTCCGGCGAGACTCAGACCAAGGAACACCTGTAGGGCGAGTTGTACGAAGGCCTGATTTGGTTCGAGCCATTCTTCCTCACGGATCAGGCGCGGCACGACCCACAAGCCATTGACGAAAACAAAGGCGAGGAACACCCAGTGCCACCAAGTCACCGTAACCCAACGGCCCGATAGAGCATCCGCGCGCCCAAAGTGGAAAGCCAGAAGTAACGCCAAAGGTGGCAACGCCGGTAACGAATAATGCTCGAGCCGCGAAGAGGCAGCGGAGAAGAGGGCAAGGACCACGAGTGGCCAGCTCGAGAGAAGGATTAACCCAATCGGATTCTCTTGTTTTCGTATTTCAACAAGTGCTGCCGTCACGGCCAGTGGCACAAATACGCTCCAAGGGAACAGGCGCATGGCAAACGCAGCCCAGAACATGGGCAGCGAGATGGGAACCGAGTCGCGCGGAAACTTCTTGTCGAAAAAGAACAGCAGGTGCTGATTGATCACGTAGTCCCAGAGAAACCCTTCGTGGGTGAAACTCATGGCTAGATGCCACGGGGCCACCAGAGCGAACCAAAGCCACCAAGCCCGTGGATGCAAAAATGAGAGCACGAGGTGCCACCGACCTTGGCTGCCAATCGCGGCAAGCAAGCTCACACCTGGTATGACCAAAGCCAACATTCCTTTGGCGAGCAGCCCCACGGCAAGGCCGAGTTGCCACAGTGCTAGGGGTGCGGACCAGCGAAATAAATACTCCTCCGGCTGCTCGAGCAGTTCCCTGAGCGCAAACATCGCCAGGGTAAGCCCGAGCACGAGCCAAAGGTCGGGACGCACCTCGTGGGTTTCGACAAAAAACCCGCCCATCGACGCGAGAATGCCCGCCGCCAAGCAGCCCACAAACGGACCGAACGCTCGCCACCCCCAAACAAGAACGATCAGCACGGTCAGCCATCCAGCGACCGCGCCCGGCAACCGCGCTGCGGCTTCGTGAATACCCCAGATCTGGTAGACGAAAGCGATGGCCCAGTAGCTGAGAGGGGGTTTGTTCAAGAAAAGCACGTAGTTGAGTTGAGGGCTAAGCCAGTCGTTGGCTTCCAGCATCTCGCGGGCCACTTCCGCATACTGGGCTTCGTTCGGATCGTCCAACAACGGAAAACTGCCAAGACGATGTGTAAAGGCCCAGGCAGTCACGAGGAGGACTGCACCTGCGGCTACGAGTGCCCACCCAGACATTTGTTTTCGTGGTTGCCTGGCCCAAGGTGCAAAAGCCGTCGCACTGGGTTTGTCAGTTTGTGCCATCGATGTCCTGAAGCTGAAACGCCGCGTTTAGCGAGAATCGGCGAACTTTCCAAATGCCGCTTGCAGGTGCTCTGAAGAGGTTTGAGATAGCCAACCGCCTCGCGCTCCGGCGACACGGCTCCGTCGCCGGGGGCCAAGCTGTGCACCTAATGCGAGGCGCAAGCGAGGGTCCGCGCCCTGCCACCGCCGCTTGCGCCCGGTCAAGCACATGACGCGATGGCAACGTGTGAGGCCGTACGCTGGGCCGTAGGGAGAGCTGCCTCAGGTTGGCGGAGGTTGCCGGTCCGATGCGGCCCTTGTTTCGCCAGGCTCAGGGTGACTACGGCAACATCCTCGGGACCGCAGTCTTTTCTTGCGCTTGTGGCAGCCGCTGTGCCGGTGTGAGTTCACCTACGCCTATCGACCCAGCGCGTGAGGGGCTTGGGGCCAGTTTCGGAAAACCTGTCGCGCTACGATAGACGGAATCACTTCTCATGTGGGAGCACTCGTACCGTATGACTCGAGCATTACGCAGCACGAACGCTCGTCAGCACAGTAAACCACAGAGGTGTCATCTTCCTCGGAGCAAACGCACAGCTTCGACGATCTTAGGGAGTGCTTCTCCTGCTGGAGCCCGCACGGTGACGGTGCAGTAGGGAGTCAGTTCGGTTTCGTAGGGGTTGATCTCCACCAGGGCGCCGCCACGTTGATGCACGTCCAGTGGAAAACCGGCTGCCGGATAAACGGTTGCTGAGGTGCCGACCACGAGCATACAGTCGGCGCGGGCCGTCTCCTCTTGGCAGCGGCGGAGCACATCGGGAGGAATGGGTTCACCAAACGACACCGTGTCGCTCTTGAGCAATCCCCCACACTCTGGGCAGGTGGGCGGCAACTGACTTAAGTCGACCGCCTCCATGGGCATCCGCCGTACGCAGGAAAGGCAGCGCACCAACGTGGCGTTCCCGTGGATCTCCGCCAAGAGTTCACTGCCAGCGCGCCGATGCAGGTTATCCACATTTTGGGTGATCGTGCAACGCAACACACCCAAACGCTCGAGTTCGACAAGCCCGTAGTGTCCGGGGTTGGGTTGCGCTCTCACCAGCGTCTCCCACAGCTCACGCATGGGCCCGCTTGGGTTGAGCCGTTCTTCCCACGCCTTCTTCGGATCGGCGAGGAAGCGCTGAAAACCGTTCAACGGCGGTTCACCGTACTTCGTCCACAAACCTCCCGGCCCCCGAAACGGGGGAATTCCGCTTTCTACGGAGAGACCAGCGCCCGTCAAAGCCACGACGTAGCGCGCTCGGTGCACCACTTCTGCCGCTTGTGCGATGGTATCTTCCCAGCTCATGCCCTTGCTAGCACTACGTTGAGCGATTACCGAATGTCGACTATACGGGCAAGGCTCTAGAGCAGGAGTCAGCATTGGGGTTGCGGAGGAAACTTATGTTCGGATGTCGGTGGACCATAGCGGCAAGTGTGTTGGCGAGTTGTGTGGCGGCGAGCGCCTTTGCCCGAGATCCTATCCCGGTGCGGGACAAAAGCGGAAAGGTCTGGGCGGAGGTGGTGGTCTGTAACGACTGCAAAAACCCGAGCGATTCCGGATGTTACGAGGGTGCCGAAGTTGGTTGGCTCAATGGCCGGCCGTGTGGCAAATGCTTCGTAGAGAGGAACTACGGCAGACTTGTTCCCATTCCGTACGATGTTCACTACACGGGTACCCTAGTGGATGCGAACGGTGCGCCGGTGAAAGACCGATTCGTGAAACTGTTCGTACAAAACGGCTGGGGCCACCGCTCGGCTACGCGACCGGATGGTACCTTTCGCATCATTACGGGCGCTACCGGGGAGCGGCAGTCAAATGAGCCGATCGTGGTGGACTTGGGTCGGATCGTCGACCAGCAAAAGGACGCGAACGACCGCTTTTTTGCTTTGTTTTTGCTCTCGCCGGATCACAAGCCTTGCGAACCGCAGTAAGGACCGGGGCACGCGGCGTGACGCTTCGTAAGCGCTGACGGCCAGTAATCTTAGCTGGGGGTGGATGGTTTCGGCACCAATTCATCGGCGTCGCGCGCACCTTCGAGGGGATCGGCTTGTTTCCGTGAATTTCGGCCGAGGAAGGCGGGGGCGAGGTTAGAGTCGGGGAGAAAGCCAAGCTGGCTTCGCCAAGAGGTGCTTTTCTTTCGCTGGTCTCTGGTGCTAGGGAACAAACTACTATGGCTTCGGCCAAGGAAGCGAGTACCGCGATGGATTCGCACAATGCGGCCGCTCCGGGCCCGCTGTGGCCGCCTTCCGGTGTGCGCTTGCCGGCGGAGGAGTTGCGGCCACTCATGCAGATTAGGCCGTCGAGGGCATGGGCGGCCATTGCGTCGACCTGGGGATTGATCGGTGCGAGCCTGACCCTGGCGATCGCGTATCCTCATCCGCTCACCTGGTTCGTGGCCTTCCTGATCGTCGGCCGCTGCCAACACGCTTTGGCCGTGCTCATGCACGATGCAGCTCACTACCGCTTGTTCGAAAACCGTGGGTGGAATGATTTCGTTGGCCACTGGCTTTGCGCTCGCCCCATTGCCAGCCACTTGGTCGCCTACCGGACCGTGCACCTACGGCACCACAAGTACCTCCTGACGGAGAAGGATCCGGACCTTTCCCTGTCGCTTCCGTTCCCTTGCGGGCGTGCCAGTTGGTGGCGGAAATTACTGCGGGATGCCACGGGCATTTCGGCTTTGACCATGCGCGGTTACTTAACTGTGGATCGAGCGAGTGGGCGTGTGCGGCTCGCCCGTGGCAATTTGCTTCGAAGGTGGACCTGGTCCACCGCCATCCAGCGAGCGCTTGTGGCCCTTGGTGTGGGCGCGTTGTTTTGGTGGGGTTATGGTTGGGCATTTGTGGCCCTGTGGTGGCTGCCGCTGATGACGGTTTACCAGGTTATATTGCGCGTGCGCGGAGTGTTGGAGCACGCGGCGGTTCCCGACCGACTCGACCCGCTGCGGAACGCACGGACGATCGTCACGCGAAACCCGATTGCCAAGTTCTTCCTGAACCCGCATCACGTGGCTTACCACCTCGAGCATCACCTCTATCCGGCCGTGCCGCATTACAATCTGCCGCGGCTGCATCAGGCGTTGCGGGCAACGGGACGATTCGCGACCGCGTTGGTGGAGGACGGTTACCGCCCGGCTTTGCGGTCTGTCATCGGTGCCTAACGCCTCCGGGATAAGACGGGGAGTAAGCGAGTGAACGGAAGATTGATTGCAGGAGTGGTTGGGCTCATCGTCTTGGCCTTTGGTTTGTCGGGCTTGTTGTACCCCGAGCGAGTCATGGAATTTGCTGGCTTCGCCGTGGCACCCACCGCAAGTGCGGCGCAAGCCACGGCGGAGGCACGGGCCGTGTACGGTGGGCTCTTCGTCGTGCTTGGAGCCTGGGTGGTTTACGCTGCACTGCGGCAGTCGCGCCAGTTGCTCGTGCTCGGGGGCACCTTGTTTCTCGGTGCCGCGAGCGGGCGACTTGGGGGAGCCTACGTGGCTGGTAGCCCCGGAATATGGGGTTGGATTGGCGCGATCGTCGAGATTGCGCTCGGTGTTGCTTTATTGGCCGCTGCTTGGTCGTTAGGGCGCGACGAGGAATGGCCAGCGTTGGCTGTTCCGGCACAACCCAGTGAGGGAGGAAGGCCGATTGCAGCGGCTCCGCCTCGGGACGTGCCGCCATCCTCGGGAACGACGGGCGCGCCGTTTTCGCCATAAGCTATGGGAGGCCCTGCCCCGAGTTTCGATTGGCAACAACTCCTTTCCGGTTTGCCCGTCGGGCAACTCGGATTTGGGGGGATGGCAGGGCTGGTCGCTGGCTACGCCGCGAAGAAAATTGCTCGACTAGCCGCCGTGTTGTTGGGCGTATTGTTTTTCTTGTTGCAAATTCTGGCCTACGAGGGTTGGATCACCATTCACTGGCACGAGGTGCAACGCTCGGCAGACGAGTTTTGGCTTCGGGCGCAGGAGCAAGGCCTGTGGGAACGCGTCTGGGATGTGGTGACCGGTAATCTTCCGTTTGGTGGAGCATTCACCGCCGGCTTTTTGATCGGGTTTCGGCTGGGCTGAAGGGGGCCGATCAGTGAGGCGCTGCGGTCGCGCTCTCGCTTCCCCACGTAGGACGGGGGAGCACCAGCGGCGGGGGCTCTAGCTCCACCAGATATTCGAATTGGCGGCGGAATTCTTCGGGGGTGAGGTGCGCCGTGCGAGCGAAACGGGCGATTTCTTCTTCCCGCTCGAAGTCGTCGCGGCGCAATCGGATCATGTACCGTCGCGCAATGGCGTAGCGTGTGGAGTAAACGTCAACCAGACGCACTCGCGTGCGACCCGTGTGCGGGTCGAGCAACTGGTCAAAGGGAATGGGCACGAACTGACCGCCTTGCAACGACACCATCACTCGGTCGCCGCCTTCGATGAGGAACTTGGCGGCGCAGTAACCGAGGTCGCGCGTGTATTCGAGGTCGTACGGAATGGGGTCGGCGCAACGCAGTTCATACCCGATGTTCTTGGCAGTGAGAGTGACCTTCACCCCGAGTTCGGCCAAGCGTTGCGCAAGAGCACGTTTGACTGTATCCCCGAGATCGATCTCCGAGAGCCGTACGTGGCCGTGCTCGTCGCGTTCGACGTGCTCGAGACCTTCGATGTCCTGGGGATCCATGTCGAGCACAACCCCTTCAGCAATGATCGCCACTCCGTCTCGCCGGCCGTCGGCCAGGCGCTTGATGATGGCCCCTGCCAAGATGTCCACGATGTGCCTGAGACGCACCCGGCGGCCCAGGAATTCCTCTAAGATTAGTGTCAGGGTGGCACCTGCAGCCTTACCGATGCCGAGCGCGAGATGACCGGCCTTCCGGCCCATGGTCACCACGATATACCAGCGCGAGGTGGTGTAAGCGTCGACCATGAGATTTTTCACCAGCTCCACGCCGACATGGCGGGCAGTTTGAAACCCAAAGGTGTCGACGTGAGGCGGAAGATCAAGGTCGTTATCGATCGTCTTCGGTACGTGTACCACGCGAAGCCGTCCGCCAGCGTGTTCCGCCAACCGCATGGCAGAGTAAGCCGTATCGTCGCCGCCGATGGTGATGAGGCGATCGATTCCGAGGGCGTCGAGCACTTGAACGCAACGATCGAGGAGTTCCGGGCTTTTTGTGGGGTTTGCTCGCGAGATGCCGATGATCGACCCGCCGCGAAAGTGTACGCGGCTAACTTTGTCGATGGTTAGGGGCTCGATCTGATCGGTGCGCCCGTTCATGATGTGCTCGAAGCCATCGCGAATGCCAACCACCGGAACGCCCTCGAGCACAGCCCGAATGGTTGCGGCACCAATGACACTATTGATCCCCGGTGCTGGCCCACCCCCAACCAGGATGCCCAATTTTTTTTCCATACTGCCAAATCCTCCGTCTCCAAGCCACGTATTTTAGTACGCAGCTTCGCAAGCTCGCACGGTCTTTTCCTTGCTACGAAGCTAGGCCAGTCAACCGCACGACGCGCGAGGCCGCAGGGGAGTCATCCTACAAATCGTGCCCCTAGATATTGAGCGGGCGCCCATCGACGGCCAACGCCGCCTCGCGCAAGGCTTCGGGTAACGTGGGGTGAGCGTGACAGGTCCGGGCCAAGTCCTCTGCACTCGCGCCAAATTCCAGGGCCAACGCCGCTTCGGCAATTAAGTCAGAGGCCCGGGGACCTAAGATGTGCACCCCCAAAACGCGATCCGTTTTCGCGTCGGCAATGACTTTCACTTGCCCGTCCGTTTCTCCCAGGCAGCGAGCGCGGCCATTCGCCAAAAAGGGGAAGGTGCCAATGCGCACTTCAATCCCGCGGTCACGAGCTGCTTCCTCGGTGAGGCCAACTGCAGCCAGTTCCGGTGCGGTGTACACCACATTGGGTACAGCGTCGTAGTTCACATGAGAGGCAATACCGCACATGCGTTCCACCGCAGCAATCCCTTCTTCTTCGGCTTTGTGGGCGAGCATGGGTCCGGGGATGACGTCGCCAATGGCGTAAATTCCCTTGACGCTGGTTTGGTACTCCTGGTCGACCAAAATGAATCCCCGCGGATTCCGCTCGATCCCGAGTTCCTCCACGCCCAAGCCTTCCGTGTACGGCTTGCGGCCTACGGCAACCAACACGATGTCAACGTCGACCGTTGTGGTCTTGCCCCCTTGGTCGAGCGTGACCCGTACCCCGTTGGAGATCGGTTCCGCCGAGCGTGCCGTTGTTTGGAGTTCGATGCGAAGCCCCTGGCGCTGCAAGCTTTTTTGCAACATGTCGGCCAGTTTACGGTCCATGCCGGGCAAAATGCGGTCGAGGAATTCCACCACCAGGACTTCCGATCCTAATCGCGACCATACCGAGCCCAACTCCAAGCCAACAGCACCGGCACCGATCACCAGCATCTTCTGCGGCACTCGCGGCAGGGACAGTGCTTCGGTGGAAGAGACGATCCGCTCGCCATCGAACGGCAAACCAGGCAACGCTGCCGGTACACTGCCCGTTGCAATGAGAATCCGTTCTGCGGCTAGCTCCCGTTCGCTCGTGTTGTTTCGCACGAGCACCCGCCCTGGCCCGAGGATGCGTGCAGTACCGTGCACCCGCTCGATGCCATGTTTTTTGAAGAGGCCGGCAATTCCTTGGGTCAGAACCTTCACCACACGATCTTTGCGCGCCATGAGGGCGGCCAGGTCGAGCTCCACTTCTCGCACGCGAATCCCATGCGAGGGCAAGTGCTGTCGCGTCTGGGCATAGAGTTCACTCGAGTCGAGCAGCGCTTTGCTCGGGATACAGCCAATGTTCAAGCACGTGCCCCCCAGCGTGGGCTCTTTTTCCACGCAGGCCACGCGTAGCCCCAACTGTGCTGCCCGGATGGCGGCGATATACCCACCTGGTCCGGCTCCGATGATCACGAGGTCGAACGACTGCGCCCCTTTTCCTTGTTCGCTGTGCGACATAAGTTCCTCCTCGTAGATTGATCTCGACCAGCGCAGTTCGCGCAGGGGTTCAATGTTCGGCAACCCGCGGATCGTGGCGGCTCAAACCCCTAAGAGTAAGCGACTCGGGTCTTCGATCCGTTCCTTCACCCGCACCAAAAAGGTTACCGCTTGCTCTCCATCGACGAGCCGGTGATCGTACGAGAGGGCAACGTACATCATCGGGCGGATCACGATTTGGTCGTCGACGACGACTGGTCGCTTTTCGATCTTGTGCATCCCGAGAATGCCGCTTTGCGGTGGGTTCAAGATCGGCGTCGACAGCAGAGATCCGAACACTCCACCGTTGGTGATGGTAAACGTTCCGCCACTGATGTCGTGGATACCCAGCTTGCCTTGGCGAGCCAAGCCAGCCAGGCGCTCGATCTCGCTTTCGATTTCGGCAAAGGAGCGCTGGTCGGCGTAGTGAATGACAGGCACGACTAAGCCTCGCTCCGTAGCCACGGCGATGCCAAGGTGAACGTGCTTGTGGTACACGATTTCGTCGCCATCGATGAAGGCATTGACCACGGGGATTTCTTGCAAAGCGGCGACACACGCCTTGGCGAAGAACGACATGAACCCGAGGCTGACCCCGTAACGTTTTTGGAATCGCTCGCGGTACTGAGCTCGCAATGCGATCACGGCGCTCATGTCGATTTCGTTGAAGGTGGTCAGAATTGCCGCTGTGTGCTGAGCTTGTACCAAGCGTTCGGCGATGCGCTTGCGCAAATGGGTCATCGGCACGCGCTCTTCTTCTTGGGCGCGGTCAAGCCGGGGCGGCGATGGTGGCGGCGGCGGTGGGGCTTCGGCACGTTCCGCTTGAGGTACAGCCTCTGGCGTACCGGGCGCAGGCCCTGGGGATTCCTGGGTTGGCGTGGGTGGGGCGGTTTCGCGCTCCCGTTCAAGATACGCCAGCACGTCGGCCTTGGTGAGTCGCCCGCCCTTACCCGTGCCACGAATGCGTGTGGCATCGAGCTTGTGTTCTTCGACGAGGCGGCGTACCGCCGGACTCAGCAGCGGGCTCTGAGCGGTGACAGGTGGCGCTTCCTTTGCCTGTGGCGGCGAAACGCTCGTCGGACCTGGCGGCGGGGGCACTGGAGCTTCAGCGGCTCGCGTGCCGGATGGCGTCTGGTCTGGGCTCGAGGTGGTGCGGACTTCGGCTGGGAGAGGCTCGATGGTGGCAACCACAGCGCCAACTTCCACAGTGGCCCCTTCTGGTTGCACAATGTGCAAGATGCCCGTGGCTGTTGCGGGAATTTCCACACTGGCCTTGTCCGTCTCGAGTTCGAGAATCGGCTCGTCGGTCTCGACTCGTTCTCCCTCCCTTTTCATCCAACGGATGATCACCCCTTGCGTGATCGATTCGCCGAGCGATGGAATGCGTACTTCAACGGGCATGGGTCCTCCGCAGTGCAGCGTGAATGAGTTCTTGCTCCTCGCTCTGATGCACTTTGTACGAGCCAGTGGCCGGGCTTGCGGCCGGACGACGCCCCGCGTAGAGAATTGGCCGGTCCTTCCCCACGAGGCGCAGCAAGTGACGGAACATCTCGTTCCAGGCGCCCATATTTTGTGGTTCCTCCTGCGCCCACATCACCTCCGCTCGTTCAGGATAAAGGCCCAAGAAGGTACGCACTTCGTTCTCGGGAAAGGGGTAGAGCTGCTCGATGCGCACGAAGGCGACATCATCGATGTCCCGCTCGCGGCGAGCCACCAGCAGGTCGTAGAAAACCTTGCCCGAGCACAGGATGACACGGCGGACTTTCTTCGGATCGATCGGGTCGACGTCGCCCAGCACGGGTTGGAACGTGCCTTCCACGAAGTCCCTTACCGGGGAAACGCACAGCTTGTGTCGCAACAAACTCTTGGGCGTCATCAAGATCAAGGGTTTGCGAAAATTCCGGTGAATCTGGCGGCGCAATGCATGAAAGTACTGCGCTGGGGTGGTGAGGTTGCAGACCTGGATGTTCTTTTCTGCGCATAGCTGCAAAAAGCGCTCGAGCCGGGCGCTCGAGTGTTCCGGACCTTGTCCCTCGTACCCGTGCGGCAGGAGCAGGACGAGGCCGCTCATCTTTTGCCACTTCGATTCTGCAGCCACGATAAACTGGTCGATAATGACCTGGGCGTTGTTCGCGAAGTCGCCAAACTGAGCTTCCCACAACACCAAATTGCGGGGGTCGGCAGAGCTGAAGCCGTACTCGAACCCGAGTACGGCAAGCTCGGAAAGCATCGTATCGATCACGGTGAAGCGTCCTTGTTTTTCTGCCAGGTGATCGAGAGGAACGTAACGCGCGCCCGTCTGGACGTCGTACCAGATCGCGTGGCGCTGGCTGAAGGTACCGCGGCCGCTGTCTTGGCCGGCCAGACGCACGGGGGTTCCCTCCAACAAAAGAGAGCCAAAAGCAAGCATTTCTGCCGTGGCCCAGTCTACTTGACCCTCACCTTGCAGCATCTCGATGCGCTGTTCGTAAAGCCGGCGAATCTTAGGGTGCACCGCGAACCCTTCCGGCACGCGCGCAGCCTTACGGACAATTTCCTCGAGGACCTCGCGCGGCACCGCCGTACGAGCACTCCAGTCGTCCCCCGCCCAGCGCATCCCTTTCCACACTCCCCCAAAGACGAACACTTGCTGGCGGGGCATGAAATCGCGGGCGTAATTTAGGGCGTCTTCAAAGAGCTCGCGCAGTGCGGCAGCTTGTTCCTCGAGTTCTTTTTCCTGCACCACCCCAGCGCGGAGTAGCCTTTGCGCGTAAAGCTTTCGCACCGTTGGGTGCGCTTCGATTCGGCGGTAGAGGGTGGGCTGGGTGAAGGTGGGGTCGTCGGTTTCGTTGTGGCCATGTCGGCGGTAGCAAACGAGATCGATAAAGACATCTCTTTTAAATCGTGCCCGGAAAGCGGCCGCGAGGCGCGCGGCTTGAACAGCGGCTTCCGGATCGTCGGCGTTCACGTGGAAGATCGGGGGATGCAAAAACTTGGCGAGGTCTGTGGGGTAACGCGTTGGGCGGTAATTTTCCGGCTCCGTGGTAAAGCCGATTTGGTTGTTGATGATGATGTGGATGGTGCCACCCGTGCGATAATCGCGCAGTTCCGACAACGCTAGGGTTTCTGCGACAATCCCTTGGCCACAAAAAGCTGCGTCGCCGTGGATCACGACCGGTTGCACGCGCGAGCCATCGGTATCGCCCAGGTAGTGCTGCTTGCCGCGCACGATGCCCTCTACCACCGGGTCGATAGCCTCCAGGTGGCTTGGGTTCGAGCAGAGCGAGAGGTGCATCTTGTGGCCGCTTCTCGTCAGGATGTCCTTGGAGTACCCGAGGTGGTATTTCACATCTCCGTCCCCCGGGATGTGCGCCGGCAAGCGGGTGCCCTCGAACTCCGCGAAAATCATTTCGTACGGCTTGCGCAAGATGTGCGCCAGCACGTTGAGCCGGCCACGATGAGCCATCCCCATGACGATTTCTTGCACGCCCTGGCGGCCTGACTCCTCGACCAGTTCGTCCAGAAGAGGAATCAACGCTTCGGCTCCCTCCAGGGAGAAGCGTTTTTGACCGAGGTATTTGACGTGCAGAAACTGCTCGAAACTTTCAGCCTGAGTGAGGCGATAGAGAATATACTTCCGATCTTCGTCCGTGAGCTCCGGACGATTCAGCGATGGCTCCATGCGTTCCTGAAGCCAGGTGCGCTGTTCCTTGTCGTCGGTGTGCATGTACTCCACACCGAGCGTTCCGCAGTAAATCGCTTTGAGCCGATCGATGACATCTCGCAACCGGCCCCGTGGGAAGCCTTTGAGCATCGGTGTTTCCACAATGCGGTCGAGGTCGGCTTGCGAAAAGCCGAATTCTTCCGGTTCGAGAAGCGGATGTGACTTCAGGTTGTTCCCTAACGGATCGAGGTTGGCAATTAAGTGACCGATCTCCCGATAAGAGTGCACCAGGTTATACACGCCGATGTGCGGGCTGAAGGTGGGAGGAGCTTGGACAACTTCTGCTGCCGGCTCCCGGCGTGCTAATTCGTAGCCCGCGAAAAACAGCGCCCAAGACGGATCCACCGAGTTCGGATCGCTTTGGTAGCGCCGATACATCTCTTCGATGTATTCGGCATTCGCCCGGGAAAGAAAGTCTAGCTTGGTCACCGCTTGCCTCCTCGCACCCGGAGCATAGCAGGGATCGACGATGTCAAAGCAGGGCTCCTCCCTGCCCATCGAAGCTTTGGAGCACAGTGAGCACCTCGGCGGCGGTGGAAGCGCGCTTCAGCTCGGATCGGCAGCGTTCGGATTGGAGGACCAAGGAGAGCGAGGAGAGAAACTGCAAATGTTCTGTGGCTAGGGTGACCGACGAGACCACCAAGGCCACGATGGAAATAGGTAAACCAAAAGCAACTTCGTAAACCGCGCGGGGCGCCACGGCCAAGGCACAGGCAATCCCGTCGATGGCGTCGGTGCGTACGTGTGGGATGCTGACCCCGATATCCAACATAGCGGTGCTACTTTGGCGTTCCCGCTGACATACTTGTTCGAGCGTGATCGACACAGAATCGGCCGGTAGCCGAGAGGCCTGGACTAACACGTCCAAAAGGCCCTGGATCGTGGCTTCGAAGTTCGGCCACGACTGGCCAACGACAACAACGTGTTCGTCCAAAACCTCTGCTAACCGCATTGGCCCAGTGTGCTCGCGTCAGTAAGAGAACGCAATTTTGCCATGCGTTGCAAGGGATCGTTTGGGGCCCGATCGCGGCGCAAGCTTTGGCCGGGTCCGGAGCGAACCTACCCGGCAGGCGGTGTGGCGTTGTGGCTACAGGGTCCGTAGTAGCGCATTTGTGAACGAGGAGACCCGAGACAAGTGGTCCGAGTCGGCGTCTGCAGTGTGTCCACTCAGTTTGCCGAAGGCGGTTTCGAGGTTGTGCGTCGTTTCGGGTGCCGCGCTTGCGCTCGCCCTTTGGTAGCCGACGGCAACGCGAAACTTACGTCGGCACGTAGAGTGAAGTTCTGCTGTTGACTTATCCGACTCGCGGCCCCAGCATCCATAAGATGCGCATACTTTTGCCTTTGAAACGGTCCGTGGCCGCCATGGTCGGAGGCCAAACGCTAATCGTAGCGGCCATTTTTTCGTGGCTGAGTGCTTGTGCTGCCGGGTCCTCCTGGGCGAGCCCGGTTACTGGCACGTTGACCAATTTCGATGTCGTCAACGATACGGGCAGACCGACACACGGTTTCGAGATCGAGCTCGAAGGAGTGCGTCACGAAGACATTTCCTTCACCTTTGGCGATCCTCACAGCCGTTACGGGGATCCGGAGGTCATCGACGTTTCGGGTGCAACCCCAAGGACAGTCGTACGCTATCGGCGTTGGGATGGATCGGCGTGGGTGTCGACCCCAGTGGCGGGCGAGGCCGTGCGTCCCCGCGGCCATGATTGCTTTCGAAATGGTCCCATCGGGAATTATGCAACCAGCGGGTGCGAGCATTTTGGGCTGAGTACGGCTTTGGAACCAACGCAGGTAGTCTATCGCTGGCTGGTTGCGGTTAGCCCAGGAGACTTCAACAGCCTCTTCGAGCCAGTAGCTCTCACTGCCTCGCTACCGGTGCCGGCTTGGAGGGTGCAGCCGCCTCCGATCGAAGGTGGCGGCGGCGTCGCGGTTAGGGCAGAAGTGGAACCGCCTGAAGAGGAAAGGGAGGGACAGTACGGAGAGCCTCAGTGGGTGAAGGTGTTTAAGGTTACTTCCGAGGAAAAATTAGAGCCCCAGGACCTCGTGCGGTTGTTACTAGGGGCGCCAGATAGTGTGGTTCCGGGTGAAACGGAAATCGAGACCGAGTGGAAGCTGATTCAGTCCAAGCCTGGTTTGGCGGAAGGTGACGAAGAAGATGCCGACGTGCGGGAAGAGGTGTTGCCTGCAGGCCGGCGGTCGGTGATTCGGCGCTACGAATTTTACCGGTACACTGGACCAAGAGATCCGGAGAACAATGAAGCGCTGCCTTGCGTCGCCGACGATCAAGCGGTGCCGGCAAATGCACCGGTGAACGGCTGTTCAGACCTGGGCGACTTCATAGGGGCACAAAACGTGGCCATCGATGTTGGGCTTTCCGCCTTAGATGAGCCCCTCCCCGAAGGGGTTCAGGGCGCCAACTATGGCCCAGTGGAAGTGTTTTACGGTGGGTCTCCCCCGTACGAGATCCGAATTCTTAGCGGCGCGCTCCCGCGTGGCGTTTCGCTCGAAACAACTTCGGGCATCTTGCGTGGAAAGCCTGAGAGTGCCGGGGAATTTGAGTTCACCCTGGAGGCGACGGACTCCACTGGTGAGCGCTTAATGGCGAGGTTCCGCCTCAGTGTTCGAGGAGAACTGTTGCCCACGCCAACGCCGAGCCCCACGGTTGTTGTCGAACCTACTGCTTCGCCCACACCGACCGAGGGTAGCCCTCGGTGCGTCGGCGACTGTAGCGGAGATGGTGCGGTTACCGTGGATGAAATTGTTACGCTGGTCAACATTGCTCTTGGCCTGTCCGGAGCAACGAGTTGTCCGCTGGGAATCCCCGGAGACACGGAGGTGGACATCACCATCATTATCCGCGCGGTTGCATCGGCGTTGAACGGCTGCCCAACGTGAGCATGAACTGGCCTGGCGGTTCGCTTGTTGTCGAGGCAGCCTCGTCTCCCCGTCCTCGACAGAATGAACGCACGGCGATCCGGGAATCGTGCAGTGGTAGCGCCGGCGGTTGGCTAGACGAGCCGTCCGCGTTCCCAGGGTTGTCCTTGGACCGCGGGCGTCCCTCAATGAACGTTCACTCTGCTGAACGGCGACACCGACGTGGGCGACGCGACCCATGCCAATGGGGTGGTTGCCTGCCACGCTAACGTTTTTGGCAGCAGCAACTACCAGGTGGTCACCGGGCGAGCTGGATGGACGCGACCGCTTTTGCACGGGTCCTGGGGCATTGGCTTGCGGGGGTTGTTTTGACCATGCTCGCCCTGCTGGTTCCCCGGAGCCGTTGCCTGCTGGTTGTGGCTGCGGGCCCGCACATTCGAGGCACGGTGGACCGTGCGTTGGCGAAGAAAGCTCCCCTGACTCAGCTCCCAACCGCGAGCAGCTAAAGCTACTCACATCCCACGAGGAGGTCGCTCACCGCCTCGACCAGTTCGTCGACCGTGACTTGCCCGTCGCCAGACGTGTCGGCAGGCAGGCAATCCACAAGGCCCGTTGCGCCGAGAGCGATGGTCACGCCTTCGACAACTTCATCCACCGAAACCACACCATCGGCGTTGCAATCTGCCACACACGGGTCCACGTCAGGGCAGGGTCCCGGCGTCAGTACAGGGTCCCCGCCGAGTGCGAACTCTCCACTTCCGAGCTGCGATGTCAGCGACGCGTCCCACACCGTCACGTGAGCCACCCCCTGGCGATTGAGGTCGAACCCGAACGCGGCCAACCATTCGTTGTCGGGGCTGGCGACGAGCCAGACAGTGCCGGCCTTGCATCGCGTGGTTTCGATGAAGCGTTCCTCCGGCAAAGCAAGTAAAGCAACCTCACAACCACGCGGCCCGCCATAAGCGAGGTAGAAGCTTGTGCCATCCCCGCTGGCCGTCATGGGTGTTGGGATTGCAAGTGTGCCTGGCACCGCAACACGGCCCAACACGCGGAGCCCATCCAAGTCCACAACGAGGAGGCTCTTTTCCCAGGGCGAGCCATGAAAAGCGGGTGGCCCGAAGTAACCTCGTTCGAGGCCGAACGGTTTCACGAAAGACCATGGATGCCGGTCGTCACTCAGCTGAACGACCCCGCGAATTCGGCCAGTTCCGATGTCGATTGCGGATACAGCCGACGGGATTAGGCCTCTGAACATGCCCCAAGCCCAATGGGCCGCGTAAAGAGTCGCCCCGTCGTCCGAAAATCGCAAGGCCAGCACGTCTCCCGCGACCTCCGCTGAGCGAACGACTTGCCCGGCTACCAAGTCGTGGACCACTATTGTTGCACCTCCATCCGCGGTGGCCAATAAGTTGCGGGCAGGGGAATAGGACCAAACGTCGAAGTTGACCGGAAGATTGCCCTTCACCTTACCCCGCTGGAGATCTACGACGCGTCCAGTGAGCTCATTGCGATCAGTGGGGGACCCCGCGTTAGCTGTCGATGTTGCGAGTTCGATGCGCTCGAGCACTCTGATGCCAGCGAACGCGAGATCGTCCTGGCCAGCAACTGCGAGGGCCGTGAGATAAAAGTTTTTTCCATCCGCAACTGCGATGCGATGGCGGAAACGACCGGCTGGAAGGTCGATGGCACTGACCGTGCCACGCGCCGTCAGGTACGCACACGCTTGCCCAGCAAAAGTGGCTTCCGGCTCGACGAGCGTAAACAGACCCAAAGCAAGCGTGACGCGAACGGTAAGGCCAGGGCGAGCCGAACGAAGCCAAAACTCGAGAAGGTACCGGCAGGTGCTCATCACTGCGGAACCCGTCGGGCAATCATTCTGATCCGGGCACCTGGGTTTTGCAACCCCGCGCTCGGCCGCCCGTTTCATACTTGCAACGCGTGTGGCCATCTTGGCAGAGCCTCAAACATACCCGCTCTCCCCTACAGCGCACCGAAACAGATGTACGTTGGTTGCCGCGACGAGTTCGTCGACGGTTGCTTCCCCATCGCCAGACACGTCAAAGGCTGGGCACCTGCTGGTTGGCTCCAGCCCCAAATCAATGGCAATCCCCCTTTCTATCTCCCAGACCGACGTCCAGCGGTCGCCATTGCAGTTGCCGACGGAGTTCGGATACGTCCGTGTAGCGGCATCCAGATCGATGCGAGGAAAGCTGTGGAAGAGGCCCTCGCCGTACTGCCGGAAAACCCGAACCCCGGTTTTGACGAGTCGTGCCACGATGCATTCTGCCGAATCACCGCTGTATGGGCCCTCGCCCCGCAGGGCCGCAACTGCACCGGTTACATGAGGTGTGGCCCACGACGTCCCTCCGCCGAAATTGCGAGACGCAAACTCGATGAAAGCCCCTGGGGCGCCGAAAAGCGGAAGGGACCAGGTGTTGGAGAAGCAAGCGACTGCGGGGCGGCAGCTTTCCCTTTTTTCTTCGCGCGTACACTGTGGAGGACACAGTTCACTATCCTTCCGTTGTTCAGGACCAGGTCGCCTGCGATGCCCAGCGCGCCCACGGCTCCGCGCAGCAGAAGCGCGCGCTCCGTTACCGCCGAACAACGAACCCTCGCGAATTCTCTCCCGAGACCACACGGCAAACACGTTCGTGGGATCCAGCGATGCGATACCGCGGAGGGTCACACGGATCGGGGCGCAATACAAGCGCACTCCCTCGGACAAAGTTGAGCTGGAGGCTTCCGACCAAAACCGGGAACGATTGTTGCGCGCAGCGGGTTCGAAGCTCGAGCCGCGAGTCGAGGCTGCAGAAAACAAGCAGAGGTCACGTCTGCCCTGGGGCGAGCGGGGTGGGGGTGGCCTGACCCCACTCCGCCTGCCGCACGTACCGTCTGCCTTGGGACGAGTGGGGTGAGGAGCGCGAGCACCTCGCCGTGGGGCGGGCGACGGCGTGAGAGTGCGGTTCCAGTTCCGTGTGCCCTTTTTGGGGAAGTCAACTCGGGAACGCCCACGAGGCGCAAATGGCCGAGGGCGAGCCGAGCAGAGGAGCCAACTGCCCCCTGAAGATTCATAACAGGATTGCTGGGGTCGGTTGTGTGAGTGTAGCGGGAAGGCCTTTTGGAGACCGCCTGGTCCTGTGGCGGCGCTTGGCATCGTTTGGAAACTCGATGGAACGGAAGTGCACGCCGACCTCCGGCAGAAAGGACGAACACGCCCCGTCCTGGCAGCGAGCGGTTTGCGGTTACTCGCAGCGGAGCTTGGCTCGGCCTGTTCGGCACGGGTCCTTGGAACTTAGGTCTTAGACCGCACGCGGAAGTGAAATTCCGAGCAGTGCGACTACACTGTGGCATTGCAGTGCGACTACCCTGTGGCATTGCAGGCTACGCTGAGGGTAGGCGGATTAGTGGAAGCTTGCCTTTGCGGTGGAATAGCCGCTTGAAAGGAAGCCGAGAACGCCGGGGAGGCTTGCTCTACCGGCAGCGGTGCAGGAGTTCTCCGCCGCTCGGGATATTAGCGAACTAGAAGGTCCACGGTGCGAGGGTGCCCGGTAATGCGGGTGTCCGGTGCGCCGCAGTTGCGGACAAGGAGTAGGCGCGATCCTGTGCTGGGCGGTGGAGGTTTTGCGCTGGCAGGCGAGAATCCGGGTGGTGCCGGCAAGCGCTATTGTGTTGATGCAAAAAGCTTGTATCCGTTCGCAGAGTGGTGTACGGGAGCGGCCGTGGTAGCGGGGGGTACTAATAGAGAAGGGAGATTCGTGTGCGTCTATCGCGGCGCGATCAACATTCGAGTGAGGGTAAAGGGGTTCCGTTGGCTTATGGCAAAAAGGTTTGGCTCGCCCTGGTCGCGCCGATCTGCTTCTGGTCAAGTCTTGCGGCCCCTTCGTCCGGGCAGGTCATTTTTGTCGACGCTGCTGCGAGCGGAGCGAACGATGGCTCCTCGTGGAGCAACGCTTTTACCAAGCTGCAGGATGCGTTAGCCGCTGCTTCGGCAGGACGCCAAATCTGGGTTGCCCGTGGAGTGTATTACCCAGACGAAGGGGGTGGGCAAACAAACGGAGACCGGGCGGCGACTTTTCAGCTCAAGAACGGGGTGGGGGTTTACGGCGGTTTTGTTGGAACGGAGTCGGCGCTGAGCCAGCGTGCTCCAACAACGAACGTAACCGTGCTGAGTGGGGACATTGATCAAAATGACACCACCGATGCCAACGGCGTGGTTGCCTCGCATACCGATATTGTGGGCAGTAACAGCTACCAGGTTGTCAAGGGCAGCGGGACCAATTCGACCGCCGTGCTCGACGGATTCACGATCACTGGGGGACTGGCCAACGGTCCGACAGGTCCATGTGCCAATCAGTGTGGCGCTGGACTCTTGAACGATGCTGGAAGCCCCACGCTTGGCAACCTGGTTTTTTCGGGAAACTCGAGCGTGAACGCTGGTGGCGGGATGGCAAACACCAACTCGAGCAGCCCCACGCTGTTTAACGTGACCTTCGTGCAAAACCGTGCCGGGCAAGGCGGCGGCATGGCCAATCTCGATGGTAGCAGCCCCACGATCGAGGACGGCCGGTTCATCCGCAACCTTGCTCAGGTTGGGACCGGAGGTAACGGCGGTGGAATGTTCAATCTCAACGGGAGCCAACCGGTGATGGTTGGTGTTGTCTTTTGGGACAACGAAGCGCTGGTCAACGGTGGCGGTTTGCTGAACCAAGCCAGCAGCAGCCCGGTGCTGCGCAACGTCGCTTTTTTCGGGAACAAGGCTGCCTTTGGGGGAGGGTTGTACAACCTTGCGAGCAGCAATCCATTGTTGGTGAATGTAGTGTTTTCTGGCAACCTTGCTTTTCGTGTGGGTGGCGGTGCGGGTGGGGGGATGCTCAACAACGGCAGTAGCCCGACGTTGACCAACGTCACCTTGTCGGGAAACATTGCCGCAGGTTCGATCCAGCAGGCTGGTGGTATTCTCAACGGGAACAGTCATCCGGTCTTGGTGAACGTGATCCTTTGGGGCAACGTTGCCAGCACGGGTAAAGAGATGGTCAATGTTGGGGGTAGCGTGCCGCAAATTTCTTTTAGCTTGATCGAGGGTTCTGGGGGGAGCGGCAGCGGTTGGAACACGGCCTTTGGTACCGATGGTGGGAACAATCTCGACACCAATCCGATGTTCATCGACCCGGACGGTGGAGACAACGTTCCCGGCACTCTCGATGACAACCTGCGCCTGCAAGGTGGTTCGCCAGCCATTGACGCTGGGAACAACGGTGCTCCTGGACTCGGTCTCGTTAGCACAGACCTTGATGGCGCGTTGCGGTTCATCGAGGATCCACTCACGCCAGACACCGGGGCGGGATCCCCACCCATTGTGGATTTAGGCGCTTATGAGTTCAGGCGCCCGTTTTTTGCGCGGGTCCCGGGGTATTCGCTTGCAGGGGTTGTTTTGGCCATTGTCGCCCTGGTGCTTCTCGGCAGCCGTCGCCTTGCCGTCTAAGAGACGGCGGAGCCGAGTGCAGTAAAGAGGCTTTAGAGGGGGCGGCTCCGAAGGGGCCGAAGCATGGTGCTTTCGGCCTGTTCTGAGCCATAACTTGTATCTCCCATTGCCCCCTCTTGCCTGATGGCGAAAATTAGGCGAAAAGGGCAGGGCTATGCCTACCTTGCCCCACTTTGCTTCAGCGGAATCGAGGGAAGACTTTCTGCAAGTTGTTCCAGGGGTGCAGCGTGGTTTAGCGGAGGAGCAAATTGTTCGGTTGCCTTGTGAAATTGCGCCATTTGACGCTCTTCTGGAGGGAGGTTGGCCACGAGGGCGTTTGAGCGAGCTTTACGGCACGCGTTCGTGTGGCAAGACCACGTTGGCCTTACACCTACTCGCGGCAGTAACGCGTCGGGGAGAAATGGGGGTATGGATTGATGCTGCCAACGCACTTCATCCGTTGTCGCTCGCTGCTGCCGGGGTTGAGTTGCCGCGCGTCCTCTGGGTGCGGCCGCGTTCTTGGCAGGAAGCGCTACGGAGCGCCGAAATTGTTCTGTCGAGCAAAGGGTTTGCGTTGGTTGTTCTCGACTGCGGAGAGCAAATCCCGCGCTGGCCAAGTCATGGTGCTTGGGTGCGCTTGCAACGAGCTGCAGCGCGGGCGCACGCCGTGCTGCTTCTTCTCACAGCACAGAGCTTAACGGGCAGTTTCGCCACATTGCGGATGCGCCTACAGGCCCGAAAGGCGCGTTGGGTGCGCGTGGGTCAGCAGGCGTTCCTGGAGGGGTTGCAGACAGTCGCTGTGGTGGAGCGCAATCGTACAGGCTCTGAAAGACAACAACGTTGCTGGGAGGTGGGATGGCAACTTGCCGGCAACGCCAATTGGACCGTGCAGGCGTGCGGTTGACGCCCTTGTTGGGAGGCCTGGCCCGTGCGTATAGCGTGTCTTTACGTTCCTGCATTTCCTTTGGCAGCCTGGCTTCGCGTCGAGCCCGAGCTTGGCACGCAAGCCGTAGTGATCGTGGAACGCACGGAACCGCAAAGCCCGGTGCTAGCAGCATCGCGTGCGGCATGGCGTTGGGGCATTGGTCCGGGCATGCGCCTGAGCCAGGCGCAAAACCTTTGCCGCACCTTGATTGTGCGATCTCGGAACCCCCTGTTGTTGGAAAGTGCACGAGCTGCGCTGGTTGATGCGGCTGCTTCTTGTTCCCCTCTGATCGAGCCGGCAGAAGACGGCGTTGTTTACGTGGGTCTAGAGGGGCTGATTGGCCACTGGTGTATCTCGGAAGCGCAATGGGCAACTCAGCTTGCCACACGCTGCGAACGTTTGGGCTTACCTGCCCGCGTTGCGGTGGCCAGCACGAAAACGGCCGCGTTGCTGGCAGCCATGCGGCGGGATGGGGTTACTGTACTCGCACCGGAAGAAGAAGCAGACTTTCTCGCCCCGCTGCCTGTTGCTGCTCTCCGTCCGAGCGAACCGTTGCTCACCACTTTGGAGCGTTGGGGAATTCATACGGTTGGCCAACTCGTGCAGCTTCCTCTCAGGGCAGTGGGTACACGCTTAGGGCCGGAAGGTGTTACCCTCATCCGTCGTGCTCGGGGGGAAGAAAGAGAGCCCCTGCAACCACGCCTGTGCCCCGTGGTGTTCGAGGAAGCCATGGAGTTCGAGTCCGGGATCGACAACCTCGAGCCCTTGGTTTTTGTGCTTCGCGCCTTGCTCGATCGGCTCGCAGCACGCCTCGAGGCTCGGGGATTCGTGTGTGCTGGCCTGCAACTTCGATTGCACCTGCTGAGTACAGGTTGGGAAGAACGAACGATTGCCATGGCTTACCCTAACAACGAGGTAAAAGCCCTCTTGGGATTACTTCGGTTGCACCTCGAGCAGCAGCCACCACAAGCTGCGCTCGACGCCGTACGGCTGCGTGCGTGTCCCGAGGTGTTGCGTCCGAGCCAGCTCGATTTGTTTCTTCCCCATGGCCCTGCCCCGGCTGCGTTCACAACCGTGCTTGCTCAACTTTCTTCTTTGTGCGGAAGCGAGCGGGTAGGCAGCCCCGTGGTGCCGAACACGCATCGCCTCGATAGCGAGGGTATGGTGCCTTTTGGCAGCGCCACGAGGCAAGCAGTGGGGACCACGCCTCCTCCCAGTGTTCTCCCGCCACTGGCGTTGCGCCGTTTTCGCCCCCCACTGGCTGTAGAGGTGTTTTCCGAGCGCGAGCGGCCAGATTTCGTGCGCGGTCCGGGGCTGGGTGGACGCGTGGTGTCGTGGGCAGGGCCTTGGCGGGTCCGGACCGAATGGTGGAGCGAAAGACCCTACGCGCGCGACTACTACGACGTTCAACTCAGCGATGGGGGCCTGTACCGCCTTTTCCGTGACGAAGAACAGCACCAGTGGTTCGTGGACGGTGTGTATGACTGAACACTTTCCCCTCGTGAGTTCGCACACCTCGGGGAGGCAGTGACTGTGGGCTACGTCGAACTCCGCTGTCACTCAGCTTTTCACTTTCTTTCAGCAGCCTCGTTGCCGGAAGACCTTGTGGCTCGTGCGGCTACGCTTGGGTACGACACGTTGGCCCTTGGCGATGCCGATGGGGTGTACGGGGCGCCGCGGTTTTATCGCGCTGCCCGCGAGGCTGGCATCCGCCCGTTAGTCGGTTGCGAGCTGACCCTGCAGCGATGGGGAAAAGGAGAAAAGCCGCGCGGCCCTACACCCACGCACCTGTACGTGCTCGTCCTCGATCGCGCTGGTTATCGCAACTTGTGCCGGTTGCTGACTCGCAACAAGCTCCAGTTCCCCAAAGGCGAAGCAGTGCTTGCGTGGGAAGAGCTGGCGGGAATGACCGATGGACTCGTGTGCCTTGCCCGCGAAGCCCTGTTCCCCGCTCCGTTTTGCTTTGCTCCGGAGGCTTTGTGCACTCTGAGTCGTTTGTTTCCCGGCCGATTGTACCTCGAACTCCATCGCCACGGCGACCCGACGGAAGAGCGCCACAACCGCATCTTGTGCGATGCTGCGGCGCATTTTCGGCTGCCACTCGTGGCAACCAATGACGTGCGCTACGCCACGCCCGAGCTGCAGTCGCTGTACGATGTGCTGACCTGCATTCGCCACCACACGACTATCGATGCTGCTGGGTGGCTCCTCGAACACAATGCGGAACGGTACCTCAAAGCGCCGGCGGAAATGGAGCAGTTGTTCCGCGACCTTCCCATGGCAGTGCAGAATACACGAACCATTGCCGAACAGTGCGAGTTCACCTTGGCCAACTTAGGGTACCGTTTTCCAGACTATCCCTTGCCCCCAGGGCAAACAGCCCAAGAGTACTTGCGGCACCTCGTGTACGAAGGGGCCCGCGAGCGATATCGCTCCATAACACCAAGGGTACGGCACCAGCTCGAGCACGAACTGAACATCATCGGCAAGCTGCAACTTGCTGGTTACTTCCTGATCGTTTGGGACATCGTCCGGTTTTGCCGAGAGCAAGGCATCTTGGCGCAGGGGCGAGGCTCCGCGGCCAATAGCGCTGTGTGTTACGCCTTGGGCATCACCGCAGTCGACCCTGTGGGGATGGATCTTCTGTTCGAGCGCTTTCTTTCAGAAGAACGCGGCGAGTGGCCAGATATCGACATCGATTTGCCAAGTGGCGATCAGCGCGAGCGGGTCTTGCAGTACGTGTATCGCCGTTACGGTCCTCACGGCGCCGCCATGACTGCCAACGTGATCACATACCGGCTGCGAAGCGCCACACGGGAAGTCGGTAAGGCTTTAGGCTTCTCGCCGGAACACATCGATCGTTTGGCGAAGTTCCTGCATCGCTTTGAATTCCGCGATCCACGCGATGAAGATCTCTCCGCCCACATCCGTGCTGCTGGACTCGATCCTCATGCCCCTCGTTCCCGTTTGCTCCAACAACTGGTCGAACGCATCCAACACCTGCCGCGCCACTTGGGTCAGCACTCCGGCGGGATGATCATTGCCGCCGGGCGGCTCGATGAGATCGTTCCCTTGGAGCCAGCGCGCATGCCGGGCCGGGTGGTGGTGCAATGGGATAAAGACGACTGTGCCGACCTCGGTATCATTAAAGTGGACTTGCTGGGTCTCGGCATGATGGCCGTGTTGGAAGAGGCTTTGCCGCTCGTGCGCCAACACGAGGGGGTCGAACTCGACTTGGCGCACCTACCCCCCAACGACCCCAAGACCTACGCGCAATTGCAACAAGCGGACACCGTGGGTGTCTTTCAAGTAGAAAGCCGCGCACAAATGGCCACCTTACCGCGGATGAAGCCGCAGTGTTTTTACGACCTGGTGGTGGAAGTGGCTCTCATTCGCCCCGGACCTATCGTGGGCCAAATGGTGCATCCTTACTTGCGCCGCCGGGCCGGGCGCGAACCGATTACGTACCCCCACCCTTCCCTCGAGCCCATCTTGCGGCGCACTTTAGGAGTGCCGCTGTTCCAAGAGCAGTTGTTGCGCATTGCTATGACCGTTGCGGGCTTTTCCGGGGGAGAAGCGGAGGAGCTGCGACGGGCAATGGGCTTCAAACGTTCCGTTGAGCGGATGCGTGCCATCGAGGCCAAGCTGCGTGCAGGCATGGCAGCGCGTGGCATCGTGGGCAAAACAGCCGAGGAAATCGTTCGCAGCATTACCTCGTTTGCCCTTTACGGCTTTCCCGAATCACATGCCGCAAGCTTTGCCTTGTTGGCATATGCTTCGGCATACCTCAAAGCACACCATCCGGCGGCGTTTGCCTGTGCTTTGCTGAATAACTGGCCCATGGGTTTTTATCACCCGGCTACTATCGTGAAAGATGCACAACGACATGGCGTGCGCGTGTTACCGATCGATGTCACTCGCTCTGCCTGGCGATGCACGCTGGAGCGCATGGGCTCTGGCGAGGAAAGCCAGCTCTGTTTGCGGTTAGGCCTCAAGTATGTGCGTGGATTCCGAGCGGAGGCCGGGGAGCGAATCGTGCGGGAACGGGAAGAGAAGCCGTTTGGGTCGCTCGAGGATTTTGTGCACCGCTGCGCATTGCGCGAAAGTGAACTTGCCACACTAGCGGAAATTGGTGCCTTGGCCGCATTCGGATACACTCGCCGCAGTGCCCTTTGGCAAGTTGCTGCCATTCCGCGGGGGCCATTGTTCGCCATCGGTGCAGATAGGCAACCGGAGCCCGAGGCTAAGGCGAGCCCGTTGCCTGAAATGCACCCGGTGGAGCGTACGTTGGCGGACTTGCGAGGAAGCAGCTTGACCGTAGGGCCGCATCTCATGGCCCATTACCGTGCGAAGCTCGAAGCCCGCGGCTTTCTACCGGCCTGTGCTTTGCCCCAGTGTGCCCATGGGCAGCGGGTGAAAGTGGCGGGTCACGTCATCGTGCGCCAGCGCCCAGGTACAGCCAAAGGGTTTTGCTTTCTTACTTTGGAAGATGAAACTGGGCTTGCCAACGTCGTGCTCACCCCGGCGTTTTTTGAACGTTACCGCCTGCTCTTGCACACAGCCCCATTGCTGGAAGTGGAAGGCTACCTTCAAAGCGTCGACGGTGTGATCCACGTGCGCGCTAATCGCCTGCACGCGTTTGAGCTCCACCGAGCGGGCTTGGCCGCACCTACAGATTCTGTGCAAGGCACTTTTCTGTCGAACTGATCCCCCACCGCTCTCTTTTTGCCACTTCATCCCCACCCACTTGGCTGACCTATACGTGCAAGCCCATAGCGTTCTGCAGCGGAACGGTTCCTGCAACACGAATTCCTCGCCATGGCGCTAGCACAAGCACTGAGAAAGCCGCTTTCGAGGATCAGCACGCCGGAAGCACGCTCGCACGAGACGCTTTGGGTGGGGTTCTTGGTAACGCTTTTGTTCCTGCTCACCTTGTTCGTATCCGTCCCAGCGCTGCCCTAACTCCCCTTCCAAGCCATACCCGCCCGGACGCCATCGTGCGTTCCGCGGTTCCGGCCCGGTGCGTGGGGTGGGCTGTTTAGGCCCGACGGAAGTTAGCGCTCGTCGCTACCCAAATGCTGCTTCCAAGGGCGCCTGGTTGAATACGGGCGGAAACCTCGATCCGTTCGCAGTGTAAGGCACTCACTACTGGGCAACGAGGCGGACCGTTACCTCGATATCCCCGAGCGTTTGCTGGCCTAGTGCCGTGAATGCGCCACCCAAGGTAAGGCCGGTAATATTCCCTGCACTCAGGTTCGGGCAACTCACAGGTTGTCCGGTTACGCACTTGGGCTCCGCTGGGTAGCTCGGATCGTCGTTTTTGCACAGCACTGTGGCGCACGCCTCACCCGTGGTGAACAACAGCGGGTTGGGTGTTCCCCGGTCTCCTGGAGGGTCGGCATCGGTGCAGAACGTGGGCTGGCACGCGCCAATGGCGGTGCCGATACCGATGGCGTTGACGAGCAGGGCACTGCCTGGACCCCCATTGCCAGAGAGGCTCAGTTGCACCGGACCGTTCAAGTCCGGATTGCCTGGGTCGGGGCAACTGTGCTGGGTGACGCTGACATTGATTCCGCCCAAGCCCTGACAACCTACGAACCCAGCAGCCGAGTTCCCCGGCCCGAACGCTGCAGCGCATGGACGTTCTGGCGGGCACACTGCCGGTTCCGATGCAAAGCCTTCCGTACAGGATTCTGTGAACGACCCGTCGGGCTTGAACACTGCACCGCCGCAAGTCTTGTACTCCGCACCACGGACACAGGCGCAAGCAAGAGTGGAGATCGGAATTTGCGGGAACTGTACGCTCGCTGCGGGAATGACGGCGGTCATGAGGCCATTGCGCTCCTTGCCGATTTTGAGTTGTTGCGACCCTTGTAAAGAGAGACCGATGACCAATGGGTCGCCCCAAATCACTGCTCCGCTGGTGCCAGGTTCCAGCGTCTGATCCGGGCGGACCACACCAGGTACCAGGGAATACGTCACCGTGGTCTCCAGCGTGCAGTTTGCGGCGCATCCATCCCCACCGAAGGTGCGGCAAGCCACACACCGCCCTGGGGCACAATCGCCATCGCTTTGGCAGAAGGTTTCTGGTTTTGGACCACCGAGGCAGACTCCTTTGTACACATCCGAAGCCGTGAAGCACTCGGCGTCGGCCGTACACGCTTGGCCGGCACGGGCCGTCCCCACACAAATACCACCGTCGTCGCAGTCCTCCCCCGCTTCTGTTGTCCCATTGCCGCATCCCTGTGGCTGCGGATCGCCAATTTCGCCGAAAGTTGGGGTGGGAGTTGGTGTCAATGTTGGAGTGCGCGTGCGGGTTGGAGATTGGGTACCACGCACGCAAATGTTCCCGTCGCGCCCGCTAAACTCCGGGATGGCCTGGCCGTCAGGATTAAGTCCGCGCGCGTTCGTCACGCTTAACGTTCCACTGCCAACCACGGCTGCGTTGCACCTGTAAAGGACAGCTCCGTCTGGAATCGGGTCCACGTTGTCCGCTGCAAACACCAGCGCGCGCATCCCAGTACACGCTTCTGTCGTACATGCCGTGGGTAAGAACCCAAACGTACTCGCCGACTTGTTAATTTCTGGGGGCACTGTGCAGTCGGGGCGGCCATCGAACCGTGGCAGCACCCGCACATTGGCATCGAACACAATGTCGTTCTGCGTGCCGGCAATCGGACGACCGCCCGTGGCTAACTTTATGACAATCTCGGCGTTGCCGCCCGTGTCGAGGCTTAAGTCCTCAATGTACAGTGCGGGGCCCGTGGGGGCCGGCCTCGGAGTCGGACAGAAACGAGTCACCATTGGCGTAGGAGTCCGTGTCGGTGTTGCCGTTGATGGACGGGTCGCAGTGGGTGATGGACCCGCCTCGAGTTGGCACCCGCGGTTACATCCGTCGCCGTCCACGCGGTTTCCATCGTCGCAGCTCTCGTGATCTGTTTCTAGGATGCCGTTGCCGCAGGTGCTTGGTCGACATTCGAGTTTGATCGCGTCGTGATCGACTTGGCCCCAGGAGCTCAGGGCACTACTGCGCAACGTTTTTGCCCCGCGGCGCCACTGGCCGCTGGCACTTCTTTTGAGACTCACGCGCAGCATTGCTGGATCGGTGCAGATGTTTGGCATGGTCTGGGGGACGCCTGGGAAAATGGTCGATCCGAAACTCGTTACCTTCACGCCAAGCCCATTGGGCCCCGCGAGCAACTGGAGCGCTTGCAAGTTTTGCTGATCCACGATGTCCCGAAGCACACGCAATCCCGACACCCGAAATTCCACTTGCCGGACGTCCGTCGCTTGGCAGTGCGGCAAGCGTGCGTCGGTCGTGTTAGCGCAGAGGCGTACGGGAATCGTGCAAGCGCCGTCGGCGACATTCGGGTCGGCGTCGCACCGCGGGTCTCCCTCGTAGCAAATGATTTTTTGCACTCGGCGCGGATGAAACTCTCCTTGAGCAGGTGCGGGCGCAAGCCATTGGAACAAGCAATCAGAACGGATCAAACCACCACCGGGAAGGCAAGCACCATCGGAGAGATCGGTTCCACAAGGTGGTGTTGGCTTCGGTGTCGGAGTGGGCTGCCAAGGGGGCCACCAACCTGTGTAGACGGAAAATGGCTGAGACACCGTCGGGCCAATCCGGTTCAGTTCTCCAGTCAGAGCCGAGAGCAAAATGGTTTTAGTTCCGGCCGCTAGCGGGTTTTGCACCTGAGCCAACTGGATAACCAGGTTGGAGCCTGGACCAGCATGAACCGGCGAGCGAAAGACCACTCGCTCCGCATCCCGTACAACCCAGGCATTCACCGGAACCGCATTGACCGTTGCATCCGTCGACACCGCCTGGCTGCCGGATGGGAGCAAAATGGCGATTTCGGTGTCGGTCGAAATGCCACATCCGGCTTGCACAGGTAGCCTGGTAGCGATGGTGTAACTGCTGGATTGACCAGCGTACGGGTACGAGAGGGAGACAGTTACGGTTTCAAACGAGCGACCCCCGCAAAGGTATGAAAGCGCAGGAGAGGGCAGCAGCAGCGGTAGGGCGGAAAGCGAGAGCAGAAAAACCGCAAGATGCGAACAGGAAAAGTAGCATCCTATTTGCCCTGCCCGTGCCTGTTGCTCGCCCGTGCTCATGGCTCCTCCCGTAGTGCTCGGTAGTGACCTGAGCGCGCCATACCCTGCCCCGCTACGGGCTGTCAACCGGCGCTTGTTTGCTGGTGTGGAAAACGGACGTTGCGCAACGGAAAAATCTGACGCAAGAGACCCCACCTCGAGCCGTTGTCCAGCGGGGCCACTGCTTCGCGAGGAGGGCGTACCCGAACTCGGCTAGCTTGTCCTGGTACGAAGGACTCGATCCGCCACACACGGAAGCATTGCACCGGGTTTTTTCTTGCGGGGCCTACGCGCGAGTTCTGCTGCGTACTCTCGACGCCGTTCACCAAGCGTGCGGGGCCGCCCGTGTTAGAGGCCAAGTTGCCGACCGTGGATTTGCGAGCGGACTCGACTTCCGAGGGCTTCAAATCAACCTCGGCGCAATTGGGCGGTGTGGAGAGTTGCTTGCCGGCTGCTCAGGTGACCATGAACACCGTGCCTGAGCTGCCGTATCCCTTGCGGCTCCAGAAGGCGTTGCGGGTCTCATCCGCACGATTTGAAGAAAACCAACTCATGGGAACGAAGCTGGTCGGGGTCTGCTGCCTCCCGTTTTCTCGGGTAAGCTCTGCGGCAATCGCGAGGGTTGCGTCCTCCTCTCCTGAAGCGCGCACACAAGCCCAATCATAACGTCCTGCGGCTTTGCCGGTCTGCTTCGCGCGAAGCACAGCTTCCCTTCCAAAGATCTTTTTGCCCCAGCAGTGCGAACGCGGTAAAGGTGTCGCTGCCGAACCGTCGAGGTAAGGCAAGGAGGAACAACTGTGGCGGCTTTCGCCTTGGAAGTGTGGCACTCCTGTGTCCGCAATCGATCGATCGCAGCACTAGACGCAGTCTTGGCAGAAGATTCCGTATTCTACTCACCGGTGGTCTTCACGCCCCAGCGCGGGAAAGAACTTGTCAAGCTTTACCTTGCCGGGGCGCTGCAGGTGCTGGGCAATGAAAGCTTCCGTTACGTGAAGGAAATCGTTCAAGACGAAACGGCTATGCTGGAGTTCGAGGCTTCCGTCGATGGTATCTACGTGAACGGCGTGGACATCCTCACATGGAACGAACAGGGCCAGATCCAGGAGGTCAAGGTGATGCTTCGGCCTTTAAAGGCGATCCACGTTTTGCAGCAGCGCATGAGGGAGATGCTCGAGCTGCTGAGAGAGGGGAGTTGAGCCGGTTCGCATTTCCTTGGCTTCTCTGCTCGGCTCCCTTGCTTTGGGAATGAAGGTACCACGCTTCTCCAGTCGGTCCCGAGGCGAGAGGCAAAAACAACAAGTAGCGTCAGGGGCCCGCTGATTCCGAGGGGAGGAGAATTTCGGGTTGGCGAGTTGTAGCGTCGCGTGGTGTCAGGATCGGGAAATTCGGGGCAGGCGTCGACGTGCGGCGTCCGGTGTGGTAGCGGATGCAGCGAGGCGAAGGCGAGGTTTCCATGAAGCGTTGGTTTGCGCTGTCGGCCATTGGTCCGGACCGCCCAGGCATTGTGGCTGATTTGGCGGAACTGATTTACGAGTGTGACTGCAACCTCGAAGACTCGAGCATGACCGTGCTGGGCAGCGAGTTTGCGGTGTTGCTTTTACTCACCGGCGAGGGCGAGGATTTGGAACGACGCCTGTCTGCTGCGTGTAAACGCCTCGAGTGGGAAAAACGGCTGACCGTGTTCTTCCGGCCTCTCGAGAGCGAGCCGGTTCCGTACCGAGTGGCAACGGGGGCCCGCCCCTACCTGCTCGAGGCTGTCGGAGTGGACAAAGCGGGTATCGTCGCCCGCGTTGCCCGTGTGCTAGCCCAGCACGGAGTGAACATTACGAAGATGGAAACCAGCTCGCACCCGGAGCCGGGTACGGGTACGCCGATTTACCACATGTCGATCGCCATGGATGTGCCGGCCCGCACCGACGAAGCAAAACTGCGGGCAGACCTCGAGCGGGTAGCAGCCGAACTGCTGATCGACATCCACCTAGAGGCCCAAGAGGGTAAACCTGTTTGACGCGCCACTGCTTACGTGGAGGCGCCTAAAGTGGTTTCCGCGGCGGGCTCGTGCTGCTAGCAAGGTTACAAAAGGAGGCCTCCCGATGTTTGGATTAGGTGTTCCCGAACTGATCATCATCCTCGTGGTGGCGCTCATTATCTTCGGTCCGGGCAAACTGCCGGAAATCGGCGGTGCACTCGGCAGAGGCATCCGCGACTTCAAGCGGAGTTTCGAGGGGCGCGACGACGAACCAAAGAAAGTGGAAGGCAACGACGAATCGTCACGGCCGAGCGCGTAACCGCACGACGCGGACCCTGCCAGCCAGGGCATTAGCTGCGTGGTAAGCCGAGGAGCCTTTGGGCGATGATGTTGCGTTGGATTTCCGAAGTGCCCGAGGCAATGGTCATGGCCCGCGCCATGAGCCAAGCGTGCTGCCAAGCTCCGTCGCGCACGACCCGAAGGTCGCCCCGCCAGAGTTGGGCGTAAGGCCCCTGTGCGGTGACGGCAAAATCCAGAAACCGCTGCGCAAGCTCCGACCCGTACAGCTTCAGCACCGACACGTTTGTCGGTGTGCGGCCATGTTGCAAGTCGCTGATTAACGCTAGGCCATGCAAGCCCATGATGGTCACTTCTGTCCAGAACTCCGCAAAGCGTTGGCGAACGAGCAAATCGTTGGCTTTCCCGGTCGCCCGTAACCACCGGTGAAGTTCTTCCAACTCGACCTTGCGGCGCACGTGATCCACCAATAGCAACGTACCCCGTTCGTGCCCGAGCGCGGTGAGAATCACTTCCCACCCGCGATTCAACTCGCCGACCAGGTTGGTCGCCGGTACGACGACATTCTCGAGAAACACCTCGTTGAAGTCCGTGTCGCCCGTGATTTCCCGCAGCGGACGCACCGTAACGCCGGGACTTTCCATGTCCAAGATGAGGCAACTAATCCCCTTGTGCGGAGGAGCGCTGGGGTTGGTGCGCACCAAGAAAAGGCCATAGTTGGCTTGGTTGGCATACGTGGTCCACACCTTCTGCCCGTTGACCACGAACGTGTCGCCAACTTGCTCCGCGCGGGTGCGAAGGGAGGCCAAATCCGAGCCGGCGTTTGGCTCGGAAAACCCAAGGCACCAAAGTTCGTCGGCTGCCAAAAGGGGTGGCAGGTAACGCCGCTGTTGTTCCAGTGTACCGAAAACGAGAAGGGTCGGGGCAAAAATGCTGATTGCCGCACCGTTAATCAGTGGGGGCGCATCTGCGCGGGCTAGCTCTTGCTGAACAACGAGATGCTCCAGCAACGAGGCGCCGCGTCCGCCAAGGTTCTCGGGAAAATGCACGGCTACCCAGCGGTCGCCCTGCAGTGTGCGTTGCCAGTGGCGAAGAAATTCTACGCGTTGCGCGGCATCCTCCGTGTGGCGAACGGATGCCCAGGGGGCCCAGGTCGAGCGATGAGCTTGCAACCAAGAGCGAAATTCTTGACGGGTTTGTTCCAAGCTGGCGATCGGTTCGAAATCCATGCCAACACTGAGTCAATCAATCGATTGACGCGAAATATGCGAAGTGGTAGCCGAAGTCAAATCGTCAGATCCACGTAGGAGGAACGGAAATGTTGCTGGAAGGCAGGGTTGCAGTCGTGACCGGAGCAGGCCGCGGTGTGGGACGCGGAATTGCCTTAGAGCTCGCGCGAAACGGGGCGAAGGTGGTGGTCAACGACCTCGGTTGCGGGGTTGACGGGCAGGGCAAGGCAGAGGACCCGGCGCAGCAAGTCGTGGAAGAAATTCGGGCGATGGGCGGTCAGGCGGTTGCAAACTACGACTCCGTCGCCTCGTTCGAGGGAGCAAAGCGAATTATCGATACTGCCCTGGAAAACTTCGGACGGATCGACATCTTGGTGAACAATGCGGGGATTCTGCGCGATCGCACGATTGCGAAAATGACGGAGGAAGACTTCGACGCCGTCATTGCCGTGCACCTCAAGGGCACCTGGAACTGCGGGCGTCATGCCATCCCCCACATGCGGGAGCAAAATTACGGGCGGATCATCAACATCACGTCGAGCGCCGGGCTGCGGGGCAACTTCGGCCAGAGTAACTACGGTGCCGCTAAGGCTGGGATCATGGGCCTCACGCTGTGCTGGGCGTTGGAGTTGGCGCGGTACGGGATCACGGTGAACGCCATGGCCCCAGCGGGGCTTACCCGAATGGTGGGAACGATCCCCGGCATGGAAAACAAGGAGCCGCCCCATGAGATGCATCCCGACCGGAACGCGCCTATGGTTGCTTTCCTCGCTTCGGAGAAGGCCGCTCACGTCAATGGCCAGATTTTTGGTCGCCGCGGGTACGGCTTTACGCTGTTTCAACAACTGCGCCCCATTGCCATGATGTACAAGCCGGGCGGTCTTACGGCTGAGGAGATCGCGGCAAATTTCGACGCGGTGTTTCTCGAACACTTGCAGCCAATTGGGATTCCGCAGATGCGCCGCGACGAGAAAAAGGAAGAGAAAAAGTAGGGCGCCGCAATGCGCGAGGTAGGCATTCGTTCCCAGGCCGCTTACATTCCCATGTTGCGGCTATCGTTGGCCGCGATCAGTGGGGGCCGCAAAGCCAGCGGAGGAAGCGGCGAGAGAGCCGTAGCATACTTTGACGAAGATCCCGTGACGATGGCAGTGGCCGCGGGGGCGGCGTGTTTGGAAGGCTTGGACCGCAGCCAAGTCGATGCGCTGTACTTTGCTTCGACCTCCTATCCGTATCGGGAAAAGCAAGGTGCGGCGCTGATTGCGAAAGCGTTGGACCTGAGGCGGGAGGTGGTCACCGCTGACGTGAGTGACTCCACGCGTGCTGGCACGGCCGCCTTACGGGCGGCAACCGATGCGGTTCGCGCCGGCACCGCCAGGAACGCGCTGGTCGTGGCTGCAGATGCTCGCCCGGCCCCTCCGCGCTCGCCTTTGGAGCGGAACTTTGGCGACGCGGCCGTGGCATTTCTCGTTGGAACCGAGGATGTCGCGGCTGTGTTCGAGGAGCAGGTGTTTCTCGCCGAGG
>BEIG01000015.1 GCA_002898795.1 bacterium HR30
GCCAACCACAATTGTCCATCTTCGTAGGCCAACTGAGGGGGCGGCACACTTAAGTGAGTTGCGGCAGGCGATGGTGGTTTCCCTGGCTGCTCTCGGTGGTGTGGCATTTTGTGGTCAGCCGCCACGGACCCCGTGTCCTCTTCCCTGGACAACTCTGCACTCACGTCCTGGACGCCGCGTTGTAGAATGCGCCACAAGCCGGCGGAGCTTTCTTCTTGGCTTCCATCGTCGTCATCCTCGCGGGATTTGAACCATTCGTACCGTTCCTCATCGGCTTCGTCCTCGCACTCTCGTTCGTCTTCCTTAAAATGGGCATCGGCAAAAGCATCCTCATCGAGTTCGTCATCCTCCCAGCAACCCTCGTTGTGCTGCCAGTCTTCGTCCCAGTCCTCCTCTTCGTCCGAGTCTTCATCCCAGTCCTCGTCCCAGTCCTGGTCTTCCTCCCCGTCCCAGTCTTCAACCCGCTCCTCATCGTCGTGCTCCTCGGTGTCGAGGCCCTTGTCACCAAGGTCTTCGTCTCGGGCACCATGGTCTTCGTCCTCTAGAAATTCACGCAGAAAAAACGTTTCCTTTTCCTCGGTGAAGTCGTCTTCTTCGTCGTCGGTGGGTCTGCTGCCCGGCGCGCGCTGCTTACGACCGCGGCCAACAGCAGCCCCTCGCCCGAGCCGCCGGCGCTGCCACCCCGCCAAACAATGTGGGCAAAAGAAATGGATTCGGCCTTGACACTCGCTGCACGCAAGAAACCCTAGATCGCTGCACTCGGCGCATTCCCCTAGAGGTTCGGACCGCGAGTGGCAGTAGCGGCACCATGTCTGTCCCCGTCCGCCACATCGGTGACATTCCTCCCCGTACAGGTCGCAGCCAACACCGTTACAGTCGGGGCACTCGATGTAGCGCGTGCCCTTACAGACACGGCAGCGATCCGCGCCGGGTCCGCCGCAGTTCCAACATGGCATCATGCCGGTGCCCTGGCAGTGCAGGCAAACGGCCCAACCTCGGCCCTCACAGAACACACACTCCCTAGCCATGATTCCCCCTTTTCCCCACTCCATCCTGAGCGACAAAGCCTACGGCAGAGCCGCTGGGTCTGACTGTCTTCTCAAGGTCAATGTTCATGCCGGCACGCCCGAGGGAGTGAGCCCAGCGTTGTCGGGAGCCAACGAGTCTTGGAACCTTCGGACGCAGGTCATGAGGCCAGTGCGAAGAACACCACGCAAAATGACGCAGGAGTACGCCACCGCTCCTACCCTTGTAGCCCCCCGCCCAAGCCTTCTGCCCTGCTTCGAAGTGAACGTCCCGTGGCGTCGGTTCTTTCGATCTCAGCGAACGGCCGAGAATCTGCGGCCACTGCTCTTTCGAAGTCAGCACTCGTGAATAGCGGCTGCGGATGTGCGCGGCTTCTCCCTCGCCACTGGGCTGACTGCTGACCAAAAACCGTGCCTGCATGGGGCCATGTAACTCGGCGCGCCCGGTCTCGGCCACCGGGCGGGCGAAATGCTTGGATGCCTTGCTCTGACTTGTTCACGATACCCCCTTGGGAAACAGTGCCTGCCGCAAACAGCATAAACAGACAAGAGGCCCAACCGACACGGCAACGTTGCCACGATCGACCGCCATCTACTGGAGAGCATCGTGAAGTGCCCGGTTGCGCGCGGCACGCCCGCGGTCGCAGGCCCCACTGCCATCCCAAACGGTAGTGGTGCTGGGGCGTAAGCTGTGATAGGGGCAAGAGCGCCATGCGACGAATGGACCACCGCCCGCTTCGACAGCGGCTCAGGCTGGTGATCGTATGCGGAATTCTTTTGACCTTTGCTTGTGGGACGGTGACTTCGTCACAGCGTGCAGTTTCGCCCCACGTTGTGGAGTCGCCCGGTTTCGTCAGCCTCGACGAGCCGACATCTCCGGAGACCAAGACTCCCCCCGATCGCGAGCGATGGGAAGGAGCGGCAACCGCCGTGCTCTTCGTGCTCGTCGTTTTGGGCAGCGCGGCCCTTCCGATCCTACTGCTTCTTTAACTCCACCCGGCTCACTCGCCCGTCGGCGCGATGTCGAACTCCAGAACTCTCGGCTCCTTTCGCCAGCGCTCCGCCAAGCCTTCGAAGCTAGCGCGCCGAAAGGAATGAATGACCATAGCGTACTCGAAGGCGCGCCCTTGGTCGATCAAGTGGTAGCTCAAACTCGCTACCTCTGCCTTGTGTTCGCGCACCATCGCCCGCAACTCATGCTCTTCCGGGACGTTTCCTCGGTCGAATCGCACCGAGCAATGGGCGTAAAGTTGCGTCGGCATGCGGTCCTCCATCCACCGAAAAACGGCCAAGGTTCCCAGAACCGCAGCGGTTCCAAGGACCGCCGGTAAAAACAGTCCGACCCCGTACAAGACTCCAAGCACGGCGGTGATCCAAATCGAAGCTGCTGTGGTTAGGCCCCGCACTGTCAGCCTCTCCTTAAAAATCACTCCCGCTCCGAGGAAACCGATGCCCGTCATGATTCCCGCCGCCATACGGGTCGGATCGGTCCGCACGGTCTCGAGCGGAACCCCCCCGATCCATTGCCACTGATGGGTAGTCACCAGCATCAGTAAGGCTGACGCTAAGCAGACCAGGGCGTGCGTACGAAACCCGGCGGGCCGGCCGTGGAACGTTCGCTCCAATCCGATCAAGCTGCCCGCAAGCCACGCCGAACCTGCGTGAAAGACAATGTGGGCAATGTCGTGTTCCATGCCGCCGCTCTAGCAGATGGGGGATCCAATTTGACAGAAGCAGGGACTTGTTGCGGCCAACCTCGGGGGAGCCGGCTTTCGTTCCCAAGGGTGAGAGGCCGGCCAGCGGTTTCCTTCGGTGGTATTGGGCCTACGACTCGGTCACGAACTTTGCAGCGGGCGCAGTTTACAACAGGCAATTGGGAACACATATTCGCGCACGCTTCCAACCAGCCGCGTAGCGGTGTGGGTAAAAGAAAGTCGGGCGAAAAGGAGGATTCGAACCATGAAAGTGTTAGCCATCGGGGATTTGCGAGAAGAATTTGCGTACCTCGATCGCTTGAGCGAGGTGGTGAAAAACGCGCGCGTACAAGCAGTGTTATTCAGCGGCAACGTGCTTCGTGCCGAAGCTCGCCAGGCCGAATGGGAGCGTGCGAAAGCCGAGGGTCGGATGCCCCGCCTCGATCAGCCCGAAGTGGTGCGAGAGCGCCGCGACGACGCCGAATCCATGGCCCGGTTCTTCCGTAGCTTGGACCAGCTTGGGGTGCCTGTCTTTGTGGTCCCCGGACGCAATGATGCTCCGGAGCGCTTTTTCCTTCAGGCGGCGTTCAACTCGGAGGTAGTGGAGAAGAGCATTCACATGGTCCACCGAAGCTTCGCCCCCTTGGGCCGCGGATTTGTTGTGGCAGGCTTCGGCGGGGAGGTGACCGTGAACGAACGGGATCATGAGTTCTTCCTCCTGTACCCAGGCTGGGAAGCACAATTTTCGCTCGACTTTCTCCGGCATCTCGAGCAGGTAAAACTTTTCATCGCGCACACAGCCCCTACGGCTCCCCTCGAGGGTGGGCACCAAGCGAACGGTCACGAGGCCATCAGCCACATTCTCAAGACCTACAACCCCCATCTCGCTGTATGCTCTCGGCCTCGCGGAGAGAAAGGCAAAGTCGTGGTCGGCAACACTCTAGTCGTATCGCCCGGCCACTTGTCGAACGGTGACTATGCCATCATCGACGTCGAGGAGAAGAGCGTATCGTTTGGCGATTTGCGCTGACCACTCAGAGGAGAGCAGTCACACGAAGGGACAGGATCTGCACACTCCGCTGTAGCGTTCATCCCTCGCCAAGCACTTCCCCGCAAGGCGTGTGGCCAAGGGTTCGTGGAGCGCACACCTCTCCGTGCGCTCACTCGCCAATGATTTTGATCAGCACACGCTTGCGGCGGCGGCCGTCGAACTCGCCGTAGAAAATTTGCTCCCACGGGCCAAAGTCGAGCTTGCCGTGGGTAATCGCCACCACGACTTCACGGCCCATCACCTGCCGCTTGTGATGAGCGTCGCCGTTATCCTCGCCGGTTCGGTTGTGGTGGTAACGCTCCGGGCTCGGATCGTACGGGGCAAGTTGCTCGAGCCAGCGAGCGTAGTCTTCCAGCAAGCCCGGCTCGTCGTCGTTGATGAAAACGCTCGACGTAATGTGCATCGAATTGACCAAGCACAACCCCTCTTGTACCCCGCTCTCGCGCACAGCGGCCTCTACCTCACGGGTAATGTTGACGAACCCCATCCGCGACGGCACGTGGAGAACAAGTTCTTTCCGATACGACCGCATACGCTGTTGCTATCAACTCCAGCTCTGGCCTGTCTAGCGCCTCTCTTTTACCGCATCGTCGCGCGTTGCGCGTCGTGCCTGTGGCGCTCCGCCAGCGCTGCCAGTAGTTTCTCGCGCAAGCCGCCAAAATCTCCGTTCGAGAGGATCACGATCACATCGCCTGCCCGCACGTTGCGCTGGACTGCTACGGCAATGACATCGGGGTCATCGAAGTGGCGCGCGGCCACGCCTGCGCGTTCTAAATCGGCAACGAGCTGCGTCGGCGAGAACAATTGCTCCTCGGGTACGGCATCCGACGCCTTTCGCAGGACGCCTCCCACGATCACCCGCTCCGCACGTGCCAAAGCGCGCACGTACTCCTCCTGGAACACTTTACGGCGGCTGGTGTTCGAGCGGGGCTCGAACAACGCCCACAAGCGCCGCTTGGGGTAGCGCTGCCGTACCGCATCGAGCGTAGCTGCGACCGCAGTGGGATGGTGGGCAAAGTCATCGATGACGACCACGCGACCAAATTCGCCAATAACTTCCTGCCGGCGCGCCACCCCTGGGAACGTTTCCAGAGCTTGCACCGCCACTGGCACGGGTACTCCGAGTTGCTCCGCCATCAGAATTGCCCCCAATGCATTGCGAGCGTTCATCGCGCCCATGACTGGCAGGCTGGCAGTGGCAATCGGGCGTCCCTTGAAGCGGAGGGTAAACCACAATCGGCCGTCGTCCCGTAAATCGGTTACACGCCAGGTAGCATCCGGACTGAAGCCGAAATCGACCGTGCCGGCGCGAGATCGCGCCAGCTCCCATGCATGAGGAAAATCGCGACACACAGCAATCGGCACCTCCTGAGGCAGAGATTCGATCAGGAGGCGAAAAGCTTCTTTGACATGGTCGAGGTCGCGGTAGATGTCCGCATGATCGAACTCCACGGCGTTCAAGACCAAGGCCTGGGGATGGTAATGAAAGAACTTCGGGCGTTTGTCGAAAAACGCGCTGTCGTACTCGTCGCCCTCCAAGATGAAATGCGGCCCGTTGCCCAGGCGGGCATTGCAATTCCATTCCCTGATCTGGCCGCCAACCAGAAAACTGGGCTCCTGCCCCGCGTGCGTGAAGATCCACGCCAACATGGCAGTCGTGGTCGTTTTGCCGTGGGTTCCAGCAACGACCACGGGAAAGCGGTTGCGAAGGAACAGCTCGTAAAGGGCCTGTGGTAAGGAGACGTAGGGAAGACCTCGTTCCCGTACCGCCTCGCCCTCTGGATTATTTCGGGTAATCTTGTTCCCGATGACCACCAGGTCCGGCGCTGGCTCCAAATTTGTCGGCGAGAATCCCTGCCGCACCGGGATTTCCAAGCGCTCCAGTAACGTGCTGATCGGCGGATAAAGCACATCGTCCGAGCCCGTCACCCGGTAGCCTTGGGCGCGAAGTAAGGCGGCCAGGCCCGACATGGCCACTCCGCCAATTGCAAGCAAGTGGATGTGGCTTGCACGTTCCGGTGCCAGTTCCGGTGGCACGACGTTTTTTGGATCATGGATCACCAGCCAGGTGGTTCGCTGCGTGGTGCTCACCCCAAAGCCTCCCGGATCAGGTCGTGTAAGCGGGGGCGGAATTCCCGGATCTTGTCGTTGTCTCGTCGGGGATGCACCCGGTTGGACAGTAGCACCACGTGGCAACGCTCCGCCAAGTCAATCCACACGGAACAACCGGTGAAGCCCAGGTGACCCACGGACTCGGCCGAAAAGTGCCGGCCCGCACTCGACCCTTGTGGAGACGGCGTGTCCCAGCCCAAGCACCATGTCGAGCCGGGCACCGTGGGGTCCTTCGTCCAGAACTCACGAATCAGCCGTTGCGGAATCATTCCTCCCACGCGGTAATAACAATCTTCCAAGCAGCAAAGTAAGGTATCGATGTCACGGGCTGAAGAAAACAAGCCGGCGTGGCCGGCAACGCCTCCCATCGCATATGCGTTGTCATCGTGCACTTCACCCCACAACAGCTTTTGCCGCCACGGGCATTCCTCGGTCGGCGCAATCATTTCCGTGATTGGTTCGAGGCGGCGAGCCCTCAGTAGGCCGAGATCGACAAAGCCGGTAGAGCGCATGCCCAGCGGACGAAAAATCCGTTCCTGACAAAACCGATCTAAACTCATGCCGCTCAATTGCTCGATCACGGCGCCCAGCAAAATAAAGCCAATGTCGCTGTACAAAGTGCGGGTGCCTGGCTCCGCTTCTGCACGCTCGCGCTCGATGAATTGGTAAACAAACGCCTTGGCCGCGCTGGTACCGAGAAAGTTCACCCGCCCGCCCCGCCGTTCCTCCGCAAGTACTTCCTTGTAGTACGGCTTCCACGCGGGCAACCCAGAACAGTGGGCCAGGAGCTGGCGCAATGTCACTTGAGCCTTGCCATGAACGCTGAAGTTCGGGACAAAGCGGGCTACCCGGTCATCGAGGCGGATCTTGCCTTCTTTCACCAACAGCATCATGGCAACAGAAGTCGCCAGCGGTTTCGTCAGCGAGGCCACGTCAAAAATCGTATCCTCGCGCATCGGAGCTACTTGAGGAACGAGCGATCGGCTTCCGAATGCTCGTAGATAAAAGAAGGCGTCGCCCTGGCGCACTAAAAGAACGGCCCCAGGAAACACGCCTTCGGCGAGAGCCTCTTGCATCGCTTCTTCCACGAGCTCGAACGCCACGGCCGTCTCCTTACGCAGCGCTTCTCGCCGCAACCCAAGGCTCTAAAAATTCCAGCCGATCGTCGGCAAGTCGCGCGCGCACCCCGAGCGGTAAGGTCAGAATGCCCGTGCCGTGACCGCTCGGCACTTCACCTGCCACAGGCACTCCCAACGGGTCGGTATGCCGTGCGACGACATCCCACACGTCCCAACTGCCCTCCGGTCCCGTGCATCCGACCATCTCCCCCCACAGCACGCCCGTGGTACCATGCCATAAACCAGCTTGCGACCACTGGGTGAGCATACGGTCGATGCGGTAAGGCTTTTCGTTGACATCCTCGAAAAACCAAATCGTTCGCTCCAACTTCGGCGCAAACGGCGTACCGAGCAAGCTCGTCAGGATACTCAAACATCCGCCGCGGAGCACACCTTCGCCCTCGCCTCGCCGTAGACTGCGCGGCAGTGCAAGCACTCGTCTGGCTCTTCCCGCGAGCACTTCGAGCAAGCCATCCAACGCTTGCTGGCGGCGAGCGAGTGCCGAGACCACCGGCCCATGGAAGGCGACGATGCCACAGTGGTCCACCAGGAACTGCAGCAACGCCGTGCAGTCACTGCTGCCAACGAAAATTTTCGCATGGGAGCGCAGCACGCGAGGGTCGAGCAGCGGCAACAAGCGTGCACATCCGTAGCCGCCGCGGGCAGCAAACACCGCGTCGACCGCCGGGTCGAGAAACAGTTCCACCAAGTCGCGCGCGCGCTCTTCATCCGTGCCCGCGAAGTAGCCAAACCGTGCCCACAGGGCACGGCCCAAACGCACCCGGAATCCCGCTGCTTCGAGGCGTGCAATGCCTCCTTCAACTTCGTCCCGATTGACCGCTCCAGCGGGGGCCACGATGCCCACACATGCACCCGGAAGGAGTGCTGGCGGCGCAACTCGGGGTTGGGCCTCAGCAACGCTCACCTTAGGGAACCCGTAGTGCCGTGAGAGGCACGCAGCGCATTATCCGATAGATTCGCTTTTCCGGTCGGCCTCCTCAGCGGCACGCAAAGCAATCGCCGCGTGCGCAAAGGAGCCTCCGGCCCGTAGCGTCATGGCCACGAAAATCGCCTCGGCAATCTCGCCGTCCGACGCGCCCGCTTTCTTGGCGCGCTTGACGTGGACGTCGATGCAATACGGGCACTGCGTGATGTGCGCCACGGCAATGGCAATGAGCTCTTTAGTTTTGAGCGGTAACTCTCCGCCTCGAAATACCGCTCGCTCGAAATCGACGAAGCCCCGGAACATTTCTGGCTTCAGTTCGCGCAAGCGCCGCAAACGTCGGCTTTCGTCTGGGTGGTAAAAACATTCAGCCATGGCAACGTCCTCCTGCAGCTCAACGTCGCATGTCGAGCGGCGGAGTACAATCAGTCCGCCATGTGGGTCAGCGTTTGCAAACTGAAGTGGCCCTCCGGGAAAGCCAGTTCGATGAACTGTGTACTGTAGCGGCCCCCGATGGCGGCCCGATTGGTCTTGTCGTTGACGCCAACGACCATGTTGGGGGTGACGGTTTTAAAGCTGCCGTCGTCGTTGCTCGACCAGTGGAACGCGCACATCGCATTGTAAAAGTACTCGCCAGCGCGGTTGTGAACCAGTTTCCACCAAATCCGGTACAACTCCTTATCCATGTACATGATCACCTTGCCAAAGTTGTAAAAGGGATCTTCCGATTCTCCTTGGATAATCCACACCGGCCGGGGAATCATGACCAAGTTCTCGACCACGAGCCAAGGAGCACCCTTGGCGCCGGGCGATTCGTAAGCCGCAGTAAAGTAGGGGATGGCCACTTCGGCCCGCGTCGGCGAAATCCAGCGTTGCTTCACCGGTTCTGGGGAAAGCACCGGCGCCAGCACCTTGCCTTCTCCCAGTAGCTTCCACTTGTAGTATTCGACCTTGCCCGCGTAACAATTCACGTCGTCGGCGTAAATGTCGAGACCGGCAACTGGGTCCGACCGTGTGGCTGTGTTCACCCGGCGCACGCGCCGTGTGGCAGGTACGTAAAACCAAGCTTGGTCTTGCGATTCCCAGTCGTTAAATCGCTTCCCGAGCCCTGCCACTCCGTCAACGTCCTGTGGCTCCATCACGCCCGTCAAACTCGCGCCGCGCAAGTTCTCTGGGTTGTCGATTGGACCAAAGTGGCGGCCAAGGAAGCCATGGCCGTGGAGCCACAGTTTAATCCGCTTGTACTCACCGCCACCGTCGATGCCGTTCAACGTAAACGTTGCCCCGCCGCCACCAGCCACGGCATTTGCCGCCTCGAAATTCCAAGCCATCTTGCAGGCGGCAAAGGGATCGTTGAGAGCGTCGATGCGGGGAAACGGAAACCCAAAGTAAAAGCTCGGCATCTTTCCGGTTGCGAGGTCTTTCAGTCCGCAAGTTTTCGGATCCACGTCGTACTTTCCAGCGTTGGCCTCGCTCGCTTGCCAGAACTTCGCCGAATAATTCTGCCGAAGCCGCTCAGGGTCCACCTCGACAACTTTGAAGTAATATTCCCCGTTGCGCACACGCTTCAGCACGGGTTCTGGCAAGAGGCCCTCGCCTTGCTGCCAGTTGTTCGCGCTCAGCACCCAGCTTTTCGGCTCCTCTGCGCGGCTTGCGGCGGCAGCACAACCAAGCGCCACGCAAACCGCTCCGAGAAGCATTCGCACCGGCAACATCCAAATCCTCCGCTGACGAAATCCGTAGCCGCTTTGTCCTGCAGAGAGAGGAAAAAGTCAACCTGACCAGTGCTCGGCCTAGCCCTGGGGGTTGTGCCGAGCCGCAGAAGCCTCGGGGAGTGTCTGCGGCTGGCCCTCCCAAGCGGCAACGACCACAGCAACGACCAGATCGCCAAGTACATTGAGCACCGTGCGGCACATGTCGAGGAAGCGATCCACTCCGAGAATAATTCCGATTCCCTCGGCAGGTACGCCAACCGCGACGAGCACCGGCACAATCAGTGGCAGCGAACCACCAGGCACTCCAGCGGTGCCCACTCCTGCAAGCACGGCCATGCCCACCACAAGGAGCTGCTGCCCGACGGTCAACTCCACGCCAAAGAATTGGGCGAGAAACAACACCGTGACCCCCTCGAACAATGCGGTGCCATTTTGGTTTGCCGTGGACCCAAGAGTCAAAACGAACCCTGCAATTTCCCGTGGTACGCCCAGCCGTTCCTGCGCTACTGCGAGCGTTGTCGGCAACGTGGCATTGGAGGAACTCGTGGAGAAGGCCGTGAGCACAACCGGTTGCACGGCGGAAAGGAAAGAGCCCACTGACCGTCGCGCAAACACGCGCAGGAGTACCGAGTAGGTGACCAGCAGGTGCAGGGCGAGCCCCAACAGCACCACGCCCACGTATGCCGCAAGAGGCTGCAAAACTTCGTAGCCGAAGCGGGCGGTCAGTGTGAACATCAGGCAGCCCACACCAACTGGCGCCAGGCGCATCGCCAAACCGACCACGTGCATGGACACTTCGTACACACCCTCGAGCCAAGCGGTGAGCACGCCAACCGTTGTTTTCCGGCCACGCGCTAGTCCGAGCCCAAAAATCAAGGCGAAGACCATCACCGCCAGCATGTCACCCTGTGCCGCGGCTTTCACAGGGTTGTCGGGCACCAGGCCCGCAAGAGCTTCGAGTCCCACTGGCGCACGGCCAGCGGCCAGCGCTGGGTCCACCCGCTTCGTGCTCGCTACTAAGGCCGCTCGTGCCTCCTCGGGTACCGCGGCTCCTGGTTCCGCAATGTTCACGAGCAAGACCCCGATCAGTACCGACAAGGTCGAGATCACCACCGTAACCGCAAGAGTTTTCATGCCCACACGCCCAAGGGCGGCCAGGTCGCCAAAGGCGCTCACACCAAGGCTCAGCGCGGAGAACACCAGGGGAAGAACGATGAGAAAAATGAGCCTCAGAAAAAGACGACCCACCGGCTCCGTGAAGCCGTCAATCGCCGCATTCAACCAAGGGTGCGCGGGCCAGGCAGCGTGAGCCGCCACCCCAAGCGCCGTACCCAACACCAACCCAAACAAAATAGCGCGATGGGAGATGCGTATCGCTCCTCGCTCGGCCTCTTCGTAGTGTCCCACTAGTGTCCTCCGGTGCTGTGGTATATGCGGGGGAATGAGGTCGCGCCACAAGATGGCGCAAGGAGAACAGGAATGAAGGGTCGAACGCCGGTACGATGCAGGAAACGGCCTCCGTGGTGGGGGCTCCTTCTCGTCACAAGCCTTGCGGCCTGGTGTTGTTGGACGCCGCGCAGCGCCAGCGGCAACGATTGCATGGTCTTGTTACCCATGTTCCAGCGGGGCCTTTCCGATGCAGAGATCGCGGAGCAGACGCAGCTTCCTTTTGCCGTGGTCGAGTCATGCCGGAGGGAGCTCTCGCGGCCCTTACCAGCCGGGCCGGCAGGTGTTCCGCCTATGGGCGCGGTTGGTCCCCCGCCAGCAGGCGCTGCAAGCCGACCTCCCAGTGGTGCCGTTGGTCCACCGCCCATGGGTGCACCAGGCCCTCCCCCAGTTGGTCGCGACATTCAACGGCTACCCAATCGATAGCTGTCGGGGCGCGAAGGTTACTGCTGGCCCGATGGGGACCAGTAGTTGCGGCGAGATCAAGTCCGGTCACACTTGGTCTCGAGGAACTCTTCGCCGCGTGTTTTTCGCCAACGTGCCGGTGATCCTAAAGCTGCCGCCAAGGTGAGCGCTGGGGCAATCGCGCTGCTCGGCACAGCACGCGGTCAGCCGGCGGTATCACTTGCGGCTCTCCACACATCTCTTGCCGCGCCCGTACGTTCTGGGGAGCGCGCAGACCAGCAAGCCTTTGCCGCCTTGGCCACTTGGTCGGCCACGGGATCTCCTTACCGCCCCTCCATGCCTGCGTCGCTCGGATGCCAGGGCCGGCTAGTTCTCCGCACGGCAATGGGCGCCGAGATACCCTCCCACACAAAACAAAGGACGACTTCTTCTGGGGAGAACTCAGACAGGGCGAAATGGTTCCACGGGGATCCGGCGCCAACACCGCCCTTCGGGCCGCAAGCAACATGCAGCGCTGGTCACGGCTTGGGGCTTGCACCCGCAGGAGGTGACGGCGTAATCCCGGAGGGGGCCGCTGGCGAGGTGGTACTGCCCTTTTGCACTTGGAGCCGGCGGCCCACGGTCCAAGGACGGTCGAGCAAGTACGCATGTTCGCGCAAGAGCTTTTCATGCTGTGCGGGCGTCAGAAGTTCCAGCACCGCAATCTTCGCCTGATTACTCACGCCCCACTGGGCGGCAAAGGCGCGTTCCCAGTCCTCGCTGGCTTTCCGGGCAGCCGCCCAATCGCGTTTCGCCACTGCAGCGTGAAACCGATCCCGCGCTTCATTTTGCTGACGAATCGCTTCGCTGGTTTTTGCCTGTGTCTCCGCCATGGCGGCGTCCATGCGCTTGCGCTGATCCTCGGACAAGCCAAATGCCTCGATGTAGTCTGGTTGGTTCCACCAGTAATCCGCGGTGGGCGGCACGGGAGTGGGCCGAGTGGGAACCCCGGTGGCGGCTGCTCTCGTTTGCTCCACGTTGGGGATCACGAAGCGGATGGTCGGAAGTTGCTTCGGCTGCGCCTGTGCGTGCGCTCGGGGCACGTTGACTACGACGCTTAGAAACAGCGCCACGGTTATCGCGGTTTTCACCACCCAAGCTCTTCCATTCATCATGTACTACCTCTGCCCTTCCTTTGCGTTCCCTTCCGCAACAGTCTCGCCTTGCTACAATGCGCGGTCATGACAAAGCAAGAACACTCTGCCCACCGCGCTGTCGATATCGAGGTGGTGGGCTGCGCAGTGATCACCGTAAGCGACAGCCGCACGGCTGCGGACGACGAAAGCGGTCAACTCATCTGTAAACTCCTTCGCGATGCCGGCCATGAGGTGGTTCAGTACCGAATCTTAAAAGACGAACCAGCATTGATCCTCGGCGCGCTGCAAACACTTCCGGAAAAGGCCGCAGCCGTGTTGATCAACGGCGGCACAGGTCTTGCGCGCCGAGATACGACCTATGAAACGGTTAGTCGCTTGTTCGACAAAGAAATCAGCGGTTTTGGCGAATTATTCCGGGTACTCAGCTTCCAGGAAATCGGAGCGGCGGCGATGCTGAGCCGAGCAACGGCCGGTGTGGTTGGGCGACGCGTTGTGTTCTCGATGCCCGGGGCTCCCAAGGCAGTGGAGTTGGCCATGAAAAAGCTCATTCTTCCCGAGCTCGGACACGTTGTCGGCCTCGTGCGCGGAATGAAGTAACGGCCGAGCCGAGCTATGACCGTGAAAGTACGTTTTTTTGCCGTCCTGCGAGAGCGTACGGGGGTGAGCTCCACGGTACTCACCTTTGAAGGGTCCCCCTCGGTCCATGAAGCCTGGCAGCTCTTGCAACAGCAGTACCCTGTGCTTGGCCCGTTCAGCGAGTGTGTCACCTTTGCCGTGAACCGCGAGTACGTGAACCAGCACCACCGCTTGCACGATGGCGACGAACTGGCACTGATTCCGCCAGTGAGCGGAGGATGCGATCGGGAGGTACAGTAGTGGAGCAAACTCGGCTCGTAGCGCGAATCCTGCACAACCCCATTGACCTTGGGGAGATGCTCGCCATGGTTAGCGACCCAAGCTGCGGCGCCACTGTTCTGTTCGTCGGCTCTACGCGCGACCATAACGAGGGTCGGCAAGTGCTGGAGCTGTACTACGAAGCCTACGAAGAGATGGCGCGAAAGGAAATGGAAAGAATCGCCCAAAGTGCTTTGGCACAATGGAACCTGGGCAAAATCGCCGTAGCACACCGCCTTGGCCATGTACCCTTAGGGGAGGCCAGTGTGGCCGTCGCCGTCTCCGCACCACACCGCAGCGAAGCCTTTACCGCTGCTCGGTACGTCATAGACGAGCTAAAAAAGACCGTACCCATCTGGAAGAAAGAGGTGTTCGAGGGAGGCCAGGTTTGGATCGGCCTGCAAAGCGGTTCTGGAGGTCCTAAATAAAAAGGCGCTAAGGGGAAAACCCCTTAGCGCCTTTACCACCAGTCCAAGGTACCTACGCCGCACATCCCAGAGCACGCTCGTGTAGCGCACTCGGCTGTTCTACGTCTCCAGCGTGCACGTCGCGCTCGAGCAATAGCGCCACCGCGGACACTAGGAGCAAGACGCCCGCACTCAACAGCACCCAATTCACTGTCGGCACGACAAGGGGCACGCTTGGAATCACTGCCGTCCAAAGCCAGGCTGTCCAAGCCATCTCAAATCTCCTTTCAACCAAAAGACTAACCTCTCGAAACATCAAGTAAACCCCATCTTAAATGAAAACGAGCTTGGATTCGTAAAATGGCCGCTAATGAGTAAAGTCGGGCTGGCCCTGACCGGGCCAAGGGCGGACTGGGCTGGATTTGCGAACCGTTCGAAGGGTGCCGCTCTTCGCCGCAGGGAAATCGCGCGGTTCGCGCTATCATGATGCCGTCGATCGAGGCACGGGCAACCTCCGAGGTCCAAGGGTGCACCGCTGCGATTGGCCACGGCTTGTCAACGATGACGGGACGAGTGTTCTTTCTGCTCGCTTCTTCTCCGCTATGCGTTCCGGGGTTTTCACCGTGCGCCGCAACGGGCTCGCCAAAAGGCAGGGGGTTGAGTCTCTACCCCTCGACCCGCCTCGCCATGCATCGCAGGGAGGTGGGGTTCCGACGTTTTGGCGTGGGCGTCCCGCGAACTTCAGCCCAAGGAGCCTCTCTCCTCGTTAGAGCTCGCTCCGAGAGCACCTGCGGCCTCACACAGAGCACGCATCCTCCAACCTCTTCGGCCTGCTAGCCAAACCAGAAGCCGACGCGGATCGTGGCATGGTTTTGGCGAAACGCGTAGTGCATGGTTCCTGCGCGTGGTTCGAAGGGACTGAGTATCGTCGAGCTCATAATCGGTCTTTTCGTGATTGGGCTGGCCGCCACCATGGCACTGTTCCAATGGAGCCAGGCGCGTGACGGCGCCGCTTTGCGCGCCGGCGCGCGACAAGTCATGCTTGATCTATTCAGCGTGCGGCTTCGGGCGGCGGCAACAAACCGCACTCATCGGCTCGTGTTCTCGGCCGGAGCCGCAAGTTACCAGCCTCAGTGGCGCAATGGGTCGGCGTACGTGAATCTGGGTCCGCCCGTACCTTTGCCCCAAGGGGTTACGGTGGCCCGTTGTAACGCGACTGCCCAAGCCATCGCCTTTCGGCCGCGGGGCAATGCGGCGACATTTGGCACGGTCGTTTTACGTAACCGCCGGGGCGAGGAGCGGGGAGTCGTGGTCGATATTGCCGGGAGGGTGCGTTTACAGGAATGAGACGGCAACCCGAGGCAGGTGTGTCCCTGGTCGAGGCCATTTTCTCGGCGGCTGTTTGGGGAATGGTTTCTGCCGTTGTTGCTTCTGCTCTCTTCCAGGCAAAGGCGCTAGGCGACCATGCGGAGAAACTTTCCAAGGCGGTGCTTCTGGCGGCCAATGCCCTGGAGCAAACAAAGATTACGGGGGAGGCTGCACCACCCCCCACGCTCGAAGGGTACGAGCAACAAGTAACGGTCCGTCCATTCCAAAACCGGCCGCATCTTCAGGAAGTGGTCGTCGAAGTAGTGTGGGGCTCGACCGAAAGGCGTGGCGTTACCCTGCGTACACTACTGTTCCGATCCCCACATCTTGGTTCTTAGCGTATGTGGTTCACCGAAGTGCTCGTTGCACTCATGCTGATGGGGTTGTTGTGGACCGGAGTTCTCGCTTTTGGCCGATCCGCGCTCGGGCTCGTTCGTGTTTACGAGGCCAGGCGAGAAGCAATACGAACCAACATTCTCGCCCTCGACATGTTCGCAAGGGAATGGCGGCTAGCCGGTTACAGCGCCACAGCCGAGCGAATGGGTGGCATCTTGGCGCCAACGGGACAATCCGTTGAGTTCCGTGCTGATTTCGATGGTGACGGCACCACCTCCGGGTTTCACGAACGCATTGCTTACTACTGGGACGCACCCCGTCAGGCGGTGATGCGCTCGACGCAAGACGCTAGCCCACAACCTTGGCTTCAAAAGGTGCCGGAGGGCGGTTTTGTCCTCACTTACTTGGACGATACCGGCCAATCACTACCTCCGGAAAACACCGCCCCAGAGCTCATTGCCGGCGTGCGCCTGAGCATCCAGACGCGTTGGGAAGAACCGTTGCCACAGCCTGTAGTGAGTAGCCGGTTTCTCGCCATTGTGGTCGTAGGTCGGCGAAACCGATGACATTTTGTAAGGCGTTTCCACAGGAAAAAGGGGGCGCTCTAATCGTGGTGTTGGGTTGGAGTAGTTTCTTGCTGCCACTGGTAACATGGCTTTATTTCCAAGCCCGAAGTGACCAGCTCGTCACCCAAAACTTGCGCAAAGAACTCGACGCGTTCTACACGGCCGAGGCCGGGCTGAACTTTGCGTTAGCAACCATCGCCGACTGCGACTCGGTCGCCTGTGCGATGCGCGGTCCCGATGGCGTCAGCGGTACGGCCGATGACGGGCTTGTGGCGCCAGGGTCGAGCGACTGGATGCCATACGGTGACGAGGGCCGACGGTTCCGGGTGTACCTAACCCAAGTGGACGACACGACCCTCCGCATTCGGTCCATCGGCAGCGGCTGGGGAGCTGGCACGAGCGAGGTGGAAGCCCTCGTACGCTGGCAACCCGATGGAACACAACACGTTTTTTGGAACCAGGTTCTCGAACCTTAGCTGGCTTCGGCCGACTACTCCGCGGGCTGTTTGAAAATCTTCGGCAAAACCACGACCAAGCCCAATCGGCTAAGCCCTGCTTCCGTCGGCGATCGCTAACGCGTTAGCCTGAATTTTCTCCAGCTTCTCGACGCGGCGTTCAGCTCGGCCACACGGTCCTCAAGGTTAGAGCGGCATTGTGGCCAAACGGACGCGAGCTTTCTGGTTCCCGTGCCAGAGGTGCGCCGCAAGGGTAGCCCAGATTCATGGCTTACGGGCCTCACGGGCATTGCTGTGTTCTGGGTAAGCGACCGCGCGGCGGGGAATGCGGCCACCGGCGCATCTCTTCCCAATGTACACGCCGAGGGGTATAGGGGAACAATCCCGTTTCGCTGCACATGCGTAGGAGAAGGGAACCAAACGTTCGAGTAGCGCTATTTGCCCTATGCCGATTCGAGTTTTGGTCGTGGACGACAACCCAGATAGCCTCGTCATCACCCGGGGTATTCTCGAGCCAAAGGGCTACGAGGTGATCGAAGCCACAAGCGGCCCACAAGCGCTCGCGCTGGTGGAGCAAAGCCCTCCGGATGTGGTGCTCCTCGACATCATGATGCCCGGAATGAGCGGGCTCGAGGTGCTTCAACAATTGAAGGAGCGTTACGAAACTGCCCGCATTCCGGTCATCCTCGTCACGGCAAAAACTGCAGACGAGGATGTGGTGCAAGGCTACCAATCTGGAGCCGATTACTACATCACCAAGCCGTTTACTGGGACGCAACTCTTGTATGGGATCGAGTTGGTCCTCGGGCGCGAGAACTCGTGTGACTAACCGTGGCCACCTCATTGTTTTCGAAGGGGTCGAAGGCGCGGGCAAATCCACCCACCTGCAACGGGCAGCGGCTGCTTTGCGTGCTCGTGGTCGAGCCGTCGTGGAAACGGCGGAGCCTGGTGGCACGCCCTTAGGGAAGCGCCTTCGAGCCCTGCTGATGGATGCAAACAACGCTGCCCCGACGCCCTGGACAGAGTTGTTCCTCTACCTGGCTGACCGCGCGGAACATGTGGCCACGTTCCTCCAACCCGCTCTGGCGCGTGGGGAGTTGGTACTCTGCGATCGGTTTTCCCCTTCCACCCTAGCCTACCAGGGCTACGGGCGTGGGCTCGACTTGCATGTTGTCCGACAACTCGACGAGGTTGCGCGCCAGGGCCTCCAGCCCGATTTGGTGATCTTGCTGGACTGTCCGGTCGAGCTTGGTCTCGAGCGGGCAGGTCGCAACGATCGTTTTCACCGGGAGTCTCTAGCTTTCCACGAGCGGGTGCGCGCTGGATTCCTGGCCCTCGCAAGCGAAGCGCCAAACCAGTTTGTTGTGATCGACACTCGTGCCCCGGCAGATCGGGTGCACGCTCAAATCCTTGCTGCTGTTGACCGATGCCTCGCGCTGGACTGACTCGCTTTGCCGACTTGGTGGGGCTCGACTCCGTCCATTCCACCCTGCGGGACAGTGTACGGCGGGGGCAGGCCGCGCAAAGCCTCTTATTGGTTGGCGCGGAGGGCGTTGGCAAACGCAGCCTGGCTCGGGCCTGGGTAGCGTGGCTCTGCTGTCAGCAGGGGCACGAAGTTTCGGATGCTTGTGGCGAGTGTCCCGCTTGCATTCAGCTCGCTGCCGGGACTTACCCCGATGTTCTTTGGATTGCGCCTCCTCCGGGCAAGCGCGAGATCAGCATCGAGCGGGCTCGAGAACTCAAGCGATTTCTTGCCCTCGCCCCGCCTGCGGGTGGTGCACGCATCGCGGTAGTGGAAACGGCAGAGTCGCTCACCACAGCAGCACAAAACGCGCTCCTCAAAACGCTCGAAGAGCCCCCACCCCGCACTTGGCTGGTGCTCACCACCAATGCTCCGGATGCCTTGCTGCCAACCGTGCGCTCGCGCTGCCAGCGGGTGGCCGTACCCCCCTTACCGCCCGACCTCATGCGGGAAGCACTGTTGCGTCACGGGCTTTCCCCTGAGGAGATCGGCCCACTTTTGCCGCTGGCGCAAGGCAGTGTGGGCCGGGCGCTCAAGCTCCGCGAAATCGTCTCCGGCGAATTAGCCCGTACGATCGCCGAGTTTCTTGGCACGATCGATCGGGCCCGCTATGCGGCTATTGCTCGCTTTGTCGAGGAACTTAACCGTGACGACGGCGCATTGGAGGCTCGGCTACAAATAATGATCGAGGTGCTACGCACACAGGCGCTAGAATCTTGGCCAGAGCGACCAGGCGCCTCCCGCCTCGCGTTGGCGCGGGCAGAGGCTTTGTTCCGCGCATGGCGCACGCTACGCGAGGGCTATCCCAATCGGTCCCTCTTGCTCGAAAGTGTTCTGCTCGAAATGGCAAAGGCACAACCATGAGCGAACCCACCACAGAAACAGTCGCGGAAGAATCACGGCCACGCCAACTAGTCGGGGTCAAGTTCCACAACGTCGGGCCCATCCACGCCTACGACCCGAGCGGACTGGAGCTGCGTTGGGGAGACGTGGTCGTGGTCGCAACCGAAGATGGACAACGCCTTGGGGTCGTTACCGCGCTTCCGTCCAACTACGAAGCTCCGGCGGAGCCAGTTCGCCGCGTTCTCCGAAAGGCCAACGAAGCGGACTTCGATCGTGAAGATCGCTTGCGCGAGCAAGAGCAGCGCGCTTTTCGGCTTTGCCTCGCCCGCATCCAGGAACGCGAGTTGCCGATGAAACTCGTGCGGGTGGAACAAAGCCCCGACGGTGGAAGAATTGTCTTTTACTTTTACTCCGAGGGACGCGTGGATTTTCGCGACCTCGTGCGCGAACTCGCACAAGCCTTGCACACTCGCATCGAGATGAAGCAAATCGGCTCCCGCGAAGAAGCGAAGATGATCGGGGCAGTCGGCCCGTGCGGGCGCGAGCTTTGCTGCTCCACGTTTTTGCGGAACCCGGGTGGCGTGTCCGTCAAGATGGCGAAAACTCAGGGACTGTCACTCAACCCCTCGAAACTCGCTGGAATGTGCGGGCGACTCAAGTGTTGCTTGCGCTACGAATACGACACGTATCTCGAACTTGGGCGGAGCTTACCTCAGGTGGGCAAAAAGGTTCTCTCGGTTCACGGGGCGGGGGTAGTGCAACGGCAAAATATCTTAAAGCAAACGGTTCTTCTTCAGCTCGAAGAAAGCGGCGCCATCGTCGAGGCCAGCTTGGATGACCTCGTGGTAGCGAAAACCGAAACCGAAGCTGGCCAAACCGTCGAGGCTGCTCCCCCGAAGGGCAGCGATTCGCCCGAGGAGACCGCGTAGCCCGCGTGCCCTCGAAAGCGAGGTCAGCGCACGTGCCACAACTTCCTGAGTCCGATAAAGAAGACAGGCCATGGAACGTTTCTACGTGACCACGCCCATCTACTACATCAACGCGGAGCCACACCTCGGCCACACCTATACGATGGTCGTGGCCGACACCCTGGCACGCTTCTACCGCGCCAAAGGGGTCGAAACATTCGTGGTTACAGGCACAGACGAACACGGCGACAAAATTGCGGCGATTGCTGCCGCACACGGCGAGAATCCGAAACTGTATGCCGACCGCATGAGCCCCCTCTTCCAACAAGCGTGGCAGGAGTGCGGGTTTTTGGTGGATCAGTTCGTTCGCACTACCGATCCCCGGCACGAACAACTCGTGCAAGAGTTTCTGCAACGAGTGTACGACAATGGCGATATTTATTTCAGCCGCTACGCCGGCCTTTATTGCACGGGGTGCGAACGGTTTCTCACAGAAAAAGAACTTGTCGGCGGCAACTGCCCGGACCACAAACGGCCGCCCGAACCAATCGAAGAAGAGAATTATTTCTTCCGCATGACCCGTTACCTTCCCGCGGTGCAACAATACTTCGAAGCCCACCCGGATGCGATTTACCCCGAGCACTACCGCAACGAGGTACTGGCCATGCTGGCAAGCGGCGGCATCGGCGACCTGTGCATTTCTCGACCTAAAACCCGCCTCGACTGGGGGATCGAGTTGCCCTTCGACCGCCGGTACGTGTGTTACGTGTGGTTCGATGCGCTCATCAGCTACGTGAGCGGACTGAAAATGCGTGGCGACGACACCTTTCACGCTTTTTGGCCGACTGCACATCATGTCATGGCCAAAGACATCCTGAAACCACACGCAATTTTTTGGCCTTCCATGCTACTTGCGCTGCGCCTGCCCTTGTTCCGACGCCTCCTCATCCACGGCTACTGGGTTCGTGGCGAAGCGAAAATGTCGAAAAGCCTTGGCAACGTCATCCGGCCCTTGGACATGAAGCAGCAGTTTGGCATCGACACCCTGCGCTATTTTTTGCTGCGGGAGATGGCCTTTGGGCAGGACGCGTCGTTCAACGAAGACGCATTTGCTGCCCGAGCCAATGCAGACTTGGCCAACGGCCTAGGCAACCTGGCAAGCCGTGTGCTGTCGATGCAACAGCGGTATTTCGACGGTCAGGTGCAGCCTTTGGATCCGCCCACAGCCGCCGACGACGATCTTCAGGGTGCCTTCGCTCAGGCGTTGGTCGAAGTGCCGGAATGGACAGAGCAGCTTGCCTTTCACCGCGCCCTCGAAGCCCTGTGGCGCGCTCTCGACCATGCGAACAAATACGTCGTCGACACTGCGCCCTTTACCCTGGCGCGGGAACGCCAGCAGCTTCCCCGCGTCGGCGGTATTTTGCATCGGTTGCTCGAGTGCCTTTACACCACGGCCACGCTCTTGGCCTGGTTCCTACCGGAGACCAGCCAAAAAATCTTTTCTCTACTCGGGGTTACAGCCCCAGTGCGTTTGCCCACCTCACTCGGATGGGGTGAGCACTTTCCCATCGGGCATCGAGTACAACCCCCCATCACCCTGTTCCCGCGCATCGACTTACAAAAGGAAGCAACCCCGAGGGCGTAACCACACTAGAGGCGATTGACCGACATTGCCCTAGGAGCCGAGGATGTCCGCCGCCGACCGCACAGCCCCACAGCTTCCCCATCTTCCACCGGAAGTGATCGCCATCGATTCCCACTGCCACCTGCACGACCGTGCGTATGACGAAGACCGCGCCCAAGTCCTTCAGCGTGCCGAGGCCGCGGGGGTACGGGTGCTGATCGAGATTGGCGCTTCTGACGGGGTCGAAGGGAACCAACGGGCCTTACGCCTTACGGAACAACATCCGGGCGTGTTCGCCACTGTCGGGATCCACCCTCACGACGCCAAGGAGGCTACGCCTGCGGTCCTGTCGAGCTTGGAAGCACTCGCTTCCCATCCTCGGGTGGTGGCCATCGGAGAAACTGGCTTAGACTACCACTACAATCATTCTCCCCGAGAGCAACAACAAGACCTCCTCCGTTATTTCGTTCACCTTGCCCGTCGCGCTGCGTTGCCGCTTACCGTGCACCTGCGTGAGGCGGACGACGACGCACTCATGATTCTCCGGTCAGAGCAAGCTCAAGAGGTGGGTGGGGTCATCCACTGTTTCACCGGCGACTGGGCCACAGCCCGGCAGCTTCTCGACCTCGGGTTCTTCCTTTCGTTCAGCGGGGTAGTCACGTTCAAGAACGCAGAGGCCCTGCGCGAAGTCGCGCGTAAGGTTCCGCGTGATCGGTTTTTACTGGAGACCGACTCGCCCTATCTCGCACCTGTCCCAAGGCGTGGCCGACGCAACGAGCCGGCGTTTGTCTTGTACACCGCAGCTTGTGTTGCCGAGGTGCGGAAAGAAAGCCTCGAAGAGGTGGTGCAACAGGCAACCGAAAACACTACGCGCTGCTTCCCGCGAATCCGCCTGCCGGAGACGAAGCCCGCACTCAAAGCACCGGATGCGCCAAGGGGGAACGGGATCGCAAAAAGTGACTGATACACGTACCCAAGTTCCCAGCTAGGTCCGGCTCGCTATTGGTGACAAACAAGCAGTTGCGGGCCGTGAATATTTCTCCGCGGAGTCGGCGCATACGCCCGAGCTGCGGAAGTTCCTGACGTGCCGCACGCTGAATCGCCGGCACGAGTTTGTCTAACATTCGCAACTGGGTGTCGTTGATGAGCACTGCCATATCCGGCGCCAGAGTAGCGACCCGCTTCACGAAGGCTGCCATCTGTGCCGCTTCAATGTTGCGCGGGGCAGCGGATTTCGTCTCCACGTACAACAGCAAACCTTCCGCAGTCGCAACCACGTCATAGTCGCCCCCTCCGCGGGCCTTGCTCGGACGCAAGTTCCACAGGCTCGCCATACCGAACTCTCGATGCAGCACTTCGGCAACGTACCACTCCAAAGTGGGACCGAACGACCGCACATCGGCTCGCTTGAGCTCGGCCTTCCCCTCTCTCCTCTGGATTAACCCGAGTTCTTCCAGTTCGCCGAGATACTGCTTCGCGACCTCGAGCGAGCAGTAGTGGGTCAGTTGTTCCGCCGTCGCCCCGTGTCGCAAGCGAATCAAATCGCGCAAAAACAAGCGGAAAGAGTAATGCCCAAGCAGCTTGTACAAACGTTCCCTCGCTTCCTCACTCGAGGGAACGAGGGCGCCCTCGCGCCGACCAAGCCGGCACACGACTCCGCGTCGGCGTAACGCATCCAGTACTTCGCGTTCGAGCGGCTTCAGCCGGTCCGCGGGCGCATCCATGTGGGTCTCTTGTCATCTTGAACGGACTGGGTTGCAACCCTTGGAGTCCTTCTTGCGCACGGCGTTTTCTTCCACTGAGCGAGCGCTCCAGCGGCTTTGCGCCCTGCGGTTCGGTTAGGCTCGCATCCGCACACCGGCCTTCTCGCAGGTGGCATCACGGTTATACTTGCCCTTCGTGACGGACGTACCTCCCCCTGCAGACTCACCTTCGGCGCCGGCCTGGGCGGAAAAGCTCGAGTCGATCCCGGCTCGCCCTGGGGTCTATCTACTCAAGGATGCCTCCGGAAAGGTGATCTATGTGGGGAAAGCCAAAAACCTGCGCAGCCGTGTGCGCCAGTACGTCCGAGGCGGTGACGAGCGTTCCCAAATTCGGTTCCTCCTATCCAAGGTCGCCGACGTGGAAACATTGGTTACCGCCAACGACAAAGAGGCGCTGATTCTCGAGAACAACCTCATCAAGCAGTACAAGCCCCGGTACAACATTCGTTTGAAGGACGACAAGTCCTACGTCAGCGTGAAGGTGACGTTGCAAGACCCGTGGCCGCGCATTTTGGTAACGCGCCGCATCGTCAAGGACGGCAGCCGCTACTTCGGTCCCTATGACTCCGCAGCGAGCGTGCGCGAAACTCTCGACACCATCCGCAAAGTCATTCCCCTGCGGACCTGCCCCGACGCAGTATTTCGCAACCGCTCCCGCCCTTGTCTCGAGTACCAAATCAAGCGTTGCCTAGCACCATGCTGCCTGCCCGTAGACCGCCAAGAATACGAACGACACCTGCGCGAGGCCATCCTGCTTCTCGAAGGGAAAAGCCAACAACTCCTCCACCAACTGACTGCGGAGATGGAGCAAGCTGCCGAGGAGTTGCGGTTCGAAGACGCCGCCCGTCTTCGCGACCGCATTCGTGCGATCGAACGCACCCAAGAGCGGCAGCAAGTCTTCGCCCACCACCGAGGTGACATGGACGTCTGGGGATTTTATCGAGAGGGCGGCTTCCTGGAGGTCGAGGTGTTGTTTCTCCGTCAAGGGAAACTCACCAGCCATCAGCGGTACAGTTTGAACGACCTCGAGTTCCCCGACGAGGAGATCCTGTCCATGTTGCTGCAGCAGTTTTACCAGGGCGATCGCTACATCCCCGACGAGGTTTTGGTTCCGTCGGCGCTCGACGACGCGGAAACGTTGGAAGAATGGCTCTCCGAACGGAAGGGACAACGAGTGATCGTTCACCGCCCGCAACGAGGCGACAAGGTTCGCCTCGTCGAACTGGCACAAGAAAACGCCGCGCAAGCGTTCCGCCAGCGCCAAGACACCGCCCATCAGCGAGCACGCATGTGTGTCGAGCTGCAACGAGCCCTCCACCTGCGCCGTTACCCGCATCGGATCGAGTGCTTCGATATCTCGAACTTGCAAGGCCGAGTTGCGGTTGGTTCTCAAGTGACCTTTGTGGACGGCGAGCCAGACAAGGATCTCTACCGTCGTTACCGGATCAAAACCGTGCACCAAGCCGACGACTTTGCCATGATGTCCGAAGTGCTGTCGCGCCGCTTCTTGCGAGCCCAAGAGGAAGGCGCCTATCCGGATTTGATTGTCATCGACGGCGGCAAGGGACAGCTCAACGTTGCGCTCGAGGTGTTGAAAAACCTCGGAATCGACCAGGTCGAGGCCATCGCGCTCGCCAAGGATCGTGTCGAGCGCGCACCCCAATCGCGAGAGTTAAACCGCAGCGAGGAGCGGGTGTTCCTGCCTGGGCGAAAGAACCCCGTGGTACTTCGCCGCAACAGTAATGCGCTTTTCTTGCTCCAGCGTTTGCGCGACGAGGCGCATCGCTTTGCCATCACCTACCATCGCAAACTGCGCTCGCGAGAGCGGCTACGCTCTGCGCTAGACTCGATTCCCGGAATTGGCGCTGTGCGGCGCCGCAGGCTTCTTCGACATTTCGGCAGCGTGCGCCGCATGCGCGAGGCAAGCATCGAGGAGCTGATGCAAGTGCCAGGAATCTACCGCAGCTTGGCTGAGCAAATCCTTGTCGCTCTCAGGGGAGAATTTTCGCCGCCACCATCCGAAGCGCCTTCTGCCAGCCCGATTGAGTCCGCCACAACGGAGCCCCAACGGGACACGCAGTTGGCGGGCCCACCAGCGGACGATAGTCCGAATGGATTACCCTCCAGCGACGATTCAACGCCAGGGGATGGGTCGTAGCCAAACGGCGGCAAATAACCAAAATCCCCGAACCCACCGCACCCTTTTTGTTCGGGGACTACTGCCGGCGCCCTCAAGCCGGGGGCCGTGCACGCCGTTGCTCAGCCAGCACTCCGACCCCCTCACGCACGAACGCAGGGTCAAAGAACTGGGCACAACCGCCACTGGGGGACGCCAGCAGCCCCGCATCGACGCCTTCACAGAACCCCTTTTCCAAAAAACGAAAAGCGCCAGACCCGTGAGCGGTTTGGGGGCAGGGGCTCACGGGCCCGACGCTTTTCCCGCAAGCGGCTTTGCGCCACTTGCGCCGCGGCCACGGGGGCAGGTGACCGCGTGTTTGTACAGGGGCAATTCAGCTTTATGGACTAGTCGACGAACTATTGCAAGAGGCCTCGCATTCTTTTTCCGCAACCTTGCAAGCTTCGAGATCCGTGCGGAGCTGCCTCATGCAAGCCCCAGTGCAAGAGCGTGCGGTCTGAAGAGCTGACTGGCACTCCGCCGAACTCCAGCCTGCGGCACAAGCCTGTCGCGCAGCAACAATAGGCTCAACGCAAGCCCTGAGGCAGCTTGCCGCCTTCTGCTGCGCAGCCGACTTACAAGCAGTTTCCTGAGCCTTACAGTTCATCCGGCACGACGGATCTACGGGCGGTAGCGGGCAGTCAGTTGGAACGAGTGGGCAAGCCGCTTTGCAGGCCTGCTCTGTCGATTTGCACTGGGCATGGGCCGACCGGAACGCAGTGGTGCACGGTTGGGCACACTGTACATATGCCGCCCAAGCATCGAGGCACGCCTGCGACCCCGGCACGCTACAGGCTGCCCTCGCCGCTGCCAAGGCGTCAGCGCAGTTCGTAGTCAAACAACTTTGCAAGGTAGCGCGAGCCTCAGCCTTGCAATTTCGCTCTGCCTGATCGCACTGGTGTTTGCAGGACGGGTCGATTTGTCCTCCAAGCAAGGGACACCGTGGGAAAGGATGCCCGTGGTGATGATTGTCATCGTCTACCCGGGGCCCCTTGTCGTGGTCCTCATGGTGTCCGGATGGGCCGCGGTGGTGATTGTCACGCGCCAGAGCCACCGAGGCACCAGCCCCTGCTAACGCCGCAATTGCCAGAGCCGCCGTGAGCCAAAATCTCCTACGTTTCATGGATCCCAACCCTCCTTCTTGCCAATTCTTCGACCGACGAGAGCTACGATCAACCCAGGCTGACCCGTTACTTCCTCAGGCTTCAAGCCTTGCCATCCTCACTGCTCCACAGTCTGCCTGTAAGGATGAAAGTTGTCCACAATTTATTGCTCCCCATCGTTGCCCACGCTTGCCTCTTGTTCCCCGTTCGGCAAAGTGGGCCCGAAACGAATCCGCTATCTGGGTCAAGTGGAAGGAAAGAACCCATGGAAAAATTGCTCATCCGCCAAGGGCGGGTCTTGTTACCTCACGGTTGGAGCGAAGAGACAGATGTCCGGGTGGAGGCAGGGCTGATCGATCGCGTGGACAAGGACCTTGCTGCACCCGCTGGGCGGGAAATCGATGCTAGGGGCTGCATGGTCGTGCCCGGGTTTGTCGACCTCCACATTCACGGTGGCTTCGGTCGGCTTTGCGAAACCGGAGATCCCGAGGCGATTCTCGAGCTATCGAGGCAACTTCCCCAATTCGGCATCACAGCTTTTCTCCCCACGGTGGCGACTTTGCCCCGACAAAGGTTGCAAACCGTGGTCGAGGCAATCGCCATGGCGACCGGAGGGGAACCAGGGGCCCGAATTTTGGGGATCCACCTGGAGGGTCCTTTTCTCAATCGCCACTGTGCTGGCGCTCAAAATCGCCGCTGGATGCGAGCGCCCGATCTCGCCGAGTTTGACGACCTCGTTGCTCGCAGCGGGGGTCTTATCAAGATGATGACGATTGCCCCAGAACTACCAGGAGCCATCCCTCTTATCGCTGTGGCGGTGGAACGAGGAGTCGTGGTGGCCCTCGGCCACAGCGAGGCCAATGAAGAAGAGGCGCTCCTGGCAATCGATGCGGGGGCAACCCATGTAACTCATTTGTACAACGCCATGCGCCCGTTTCACCATCGCGAACCTGGTCTTGTCGGTGTCGCACTCACCGACCCGACGGTCACGGTAGAACTCATTGCCGATGGCCACCACGTGCGCCCGCGCGCGCTCGACCTTGCGTGGAGGCTGCGCCGCGGAACGGACATCGTCTTGGTCAGTGACGCGGTTGCGCTGGGTTTACCCGAAGGGGAGCACGAGCTTTTGGGCACGCGCTGCGTGGTGCAAAACGGCGCCGTGCGTACCGCCAACGGGGGAAAATTGTTCGGAAGCTGCCTCGCACTGGATGGCGCCGTGCGCAATCTCTGTCGATGGCTCCCGACCGTTGCTCCGGAACGGATCTTGGAAGCCGCAAGCACAACCCCGAACCGGGTACTCCGCCTAGACAACACCTTCGGTCGAATCGAGGCCGGCTACCAAGCCGATTTGGTCGTTCTCGACGAGAACTACCAAGTCGCGTACACGATCGTTGGTGGTCGAGTGGTATACGAAAGGGCTGCTCCCTAGGGTGTCGAATGGAGCCTGTACGTGGACAAGCAGGCGTGTGAGCTGTGCGTCCTGACTCCGAGCACCCGCTGGTACGCCGAGTACAACGAGCCGCTTCGCTTTGTCATCATCGACTGCGACTCGTGTGATGTGCCGATGGCAGTTCTGCGGGAGCATCGGGCCACGGTGCAACCTTGGGAACGCGGCATCATCGAATCTGCCCTGCGGGATGTTGCGGACCAACGATTCCCCCAAGGCTGGTTTTTCGACGACCACATGCGCCAGATTCCCGATCACTATCACATCCACGCCCGCCCCCTGCCCAGTTGGGCTCCTTCGAACAGGGCACGAAAAGTCTGAGTGTCGAACTTACAAGACTATCTCGCAACCCGATTGGCAACGCCAAGCCGAACTGGAGCAAAGGAAAGACTTGGCTGGAAAGAAGCGGCCTCTGCAACTGGATGCGTTGGCCCATAGCCGTCACGAACGCAAACGCTGTGGCCACAGTTTCCTTTGCACCACGCCTCGTCAGCCGCCTAGACCAGCAGCGCCGCACACGTGCATTGCGGCCCTCTTCGTTGCGCTGGGCGTGCTAGGGGAGCAACGCCTGGGCGCCCTGTCCCGCACGCCGACGACGGAAATGGTCGAACCACCTCCTTTTTGCCTCCAGGACCCGATTGGCGCCGCTCGACCAGTGCCCACCACGGCACCCGCCGCTGCGCCGCACGCGGACAAGGCATCGCGCCAGGCATGATCCAATCCAAGGGCAAGCCGACCGCGGGGGGTCGAGCGTCTTGGCCATGTTCCGTGAGGGTCTTTGAGGATCCGCTCTCCAACTTTGGTCCTCCACGGAGGCAGAGGCAGTGCGTGGACTGGCACGGGAGCACTCCGCCATGAGTATCTATTATGGCGGAAGCAGGGCTGCGGCGGGGCTCGGGGCCGACGGCTACGTTTCCGTGGCTCAACGTGGTGCGGCGATGGAGTTGGTGTGAACCAAGGCTCATCGGCCCCGGCTGGTACGACCTACCGACCGAGCACTGGGTGGTTCCATCGCGGCATGGAAGCTCGTGCTTGCACGGGAGTCGAGTTGGCGAGACTTCTCTAGGATTGTGCGCTGGTGCGGGCGCAGCCGCTTTGGGGTGGGAATGTGATGGTCTCTTTTTTAATCGCGTGGCCGTCCTGGCTCACCGCCGCTCAACCCCTCGCCCACGCTGACCCACGTACCCTAACGAGTTCCCCACTCTTCGCCGAGGCGGGAAACTTGCGCAGGTACGAGCCTGCCCGTCCTACGACTTCGCTCGGTCAGCAGCAGAAAGCCAATTCTGGAAAACCTCCTTGGCCAGGAACAAGGTGCAGCCTGCGGTCAAGAAATCATTGTGGCGCATTGACCACCTCACCTCACATCCCAAGAGCGGTGGCGCTGGCCATGAAAGGCAACGCACAAGTTCGTTGTTCCCCAAAACTTGCTGCGCGAAGGATGCATCGGTAGCTTGTGGGGGATCATGTCGAGTAGCGCGGTCTCTTCGCACCAATGTCCGGTCGCGTTTGAGCGGGTGTCGATGCGGTTCGGAACGAGACCCGTACTGATCGACTTCTCTTGCGAGTTTCCCGGAGGCCGGATCTCTGTCGTCCTCGGAGGGAGCGGCGCCGGCAAAACCACCATCCTGCGTCTCATTGGCGGGCTCATTCAGCCGCAAGAGGGCCGCATTTGGGTGGCTGGCACAAATGTCGTGGGTTTGTCGGAGCGACAGCTTTATGAGGTGCGCCGCAAGCTGGGCATGATGTTCCAGGGTGGGGCCTTGCTCAACTCGCTCACTGTTTACGAAAATCTCGCTTTCCCTCTGCGGGAACACACGCAGTTGAGCGAGCAGGAGATTGCCGAGCGAGTGCACGCCACCCTTGCGGCCGTGGGGCTTAGGGACGTCGATCATCTTCTTCCCGGGGAGCTATCGGGCGGCATGATCAAGCGCGTAGCACTTGCGCGCGCCATCCTGCGCGACCCGCAAATTCTCCTGTGCGACGAGCCTTTCTCCGGACTCGATCCGATCTCCGTAAAACGCATCGAAGCGCTGTTGCGCCGGATCAACCAAGAACGTGGGATCACCATGATCGTCTCTTCCCACCACATCCCCTCCACCATGCGTATGGCCCATCACGTCGTGCTGCTGTGGGATCACAAGGCTGTTCAGGGAACACCGCAAGAACTGGCGTCCAGCCCGGATCCGCAAATTGCGGATTTTTTCAACGAAGAACTCCATGAAGAGGGCGTTCGCGAGCCGCAGCACACACCGGTTCATCGCTGGTAAGGTACCATGACCCGTTTCATTGCAGACCTTGGTTACGCGACGATCCGGTTTATCCTCGAACTCGGGCGTATTGCCGCATTCGCTGCCGATGTGGGGCGCGCTGTGATCACTCCGCCGGCACGCGTGGGCGCGTTTGTTGCCGAGCTATTCAACATCGGGGTTCTTTCGCTTCTCATCATTTGCGTCAGTGGGGCAGCTGTCGGCATGGTGTTAGGCTTGCAAGGGTACAACACCTTGGTTCGATTCGGAGCAGAAGAGTCGCTGGGAGCCGTCGTTGGCTTGAGCCTCATTCGGGAGCTCGGGCCAGTGTTGACAGCGCTGCTCACCACGGGCCGCGCGGGTTCTGCGACCACGGCGGAAATTGGCACCATGGTGGCCACCGAGCAGCTCGACGGCTTGCGAATGCTTGCCATCGACCCAGTCCACTTGGTCGTTGCCCCGAAAACGTTGGCCATGGTGGCGGCGATGCCATTGCTGTCCGCCTTGTTTATCGTCTGCGGCCTGGCCGGTGGTTACCTCGTTGGGGTTGCCCTGATGGGGGTCGACGCGGGCAACTACGTTTCCAGCCTACAAAACGCGGTGGACTTCCGTGACGATGTGCTGGGCAGCGTGTTGAAAGCCTTCGTCTTCGGCATCCTCGTGGGCCTGATTTCCACCTTCCGAGGGTATACGTGCCAGCCCACGTCAGCCGGGGTTAGCGCCGCCACGACCTCGACCGTCGTGGTTGGTTCCGTGTCGGTTTTGTTGTTCGACTACATCATCACTGCGTTGTGGGGGGTATAAAGGGGTAAACATGAATCGCTCACCACGCCGCGATCTCATTGTCGGTTTGTTCGTGTTGGCGGGGCTTGCCGCCTTGGCGTATTTGTCGATGAACGTCGGCGGCCTCACTTTTCGTAACCAAGGGGGGCTTATGCTTTATGCTTCCTTCGACGAAATCGGCGGGCTCAAACCGCGGGCACCGGTGGTCATTGCCGGGGTCAAGGTCGGACAAGTGGTCGACATCGTTCTCGACGATGACTACCGCGCCCGTGTGCGCATGGATTTGCGCCGCGACCTGAAGCTGCCGGTAGATTCTACTGCTTCGATCGTGACCGCGGGCTTGCTAGGCGACCAGTACATCTCCATCCAAGTGGGCGGAGACGATCGCTACTTGGAAAATGGCGGCACCATTACGATGACGGAATCCGCCCTTAGCCTCGAGCGGCTGATCGGAAAGTTTATTTATTCCTTTGAACGGGGCGGCAATGGCAGCGACAAAGCGTCCGATGGGGGCAAGCCGTGAAGCAGGCATTCCTACGCAGGTGCTGCCTTCGGATCTCGATCGCCGGCCTTTTCTTTCTCCGCGCCGGGTTGGTTTTCGCGCAGGAGTACGACCCGTGGCAGCGTTTCAATCGAGCGATGTTTACCTTCAACGACACCATCGACACCTATGCCTTGGAGCCGGTAGCCAAAGCGTGGGACCGGATCGTCCCGGAGCGGGTAGAACAATCCGTGACCAACCTGTTTCAGAATGTCTACACCCCACTGGTCGCGATCAACAACGTGCTGCAGGGTAAACCACACCACGCAGCCGAGGATGTCGCGCGCTTCATGGCCAACTCGACCTTCGGCCTGTTTGGATTGTTCGACGTCGCCAGCCACTGGGGGCTGGAAAAACACGACGAAGATTTCGGCCAAACCCTGGCCGTCTGGGGAGTCCCCGCGGGCCCTTACCTCGTCTTGCCCTTTGTTGGCCCCTCGTCTCCACGCGATGCCGTAGGCTACGCTGTGGACTCCGTCGCAACTGTCTACTGGTTTTTTGCCGACATCCGCTTCACGATTGGTCCGCAAACCGTTCAGGTCGTGAACAGCCGCGCTCAGGCCCTCGATGCCGTGCGAGAATTGAAAACCGCCTCGGTCGACTACTACGCCGCCGTACGCAATGCTTACTTGCAACGCCGGGCAAGGCAAATCAAAGACCAACAAGAAAACGCTGGCCCAGATGAAGAGTTGTATCGCATCGAGGAGTGACCGATGACGTACGGATGCCACCAACCACCGCTGTTCGTCGCCGTTTGTCGCACCGGCACCTGGTTGCTCTTCGCGTTGAGCCTGTTCTCGGGTGCGACCGTGAAGGCAACGGAAAACCCACGTGAGGTCATCGAGCGCACGGCCGATGCCGTGTTAGCTGTCCTCCGCGACACTTCGCTGACCAGCGACGAAAAGCGCCGGCGCATCGAGGACATTGCCTCCAACCGCTTCGACTTCGATACCGTGGCTAAACTGGTGCTAGCTCGCAACTGGAAGCGGCTGTCGCCCGAACAGCAAGCTCGCTTCGTGCAGGAGTTTCGCAAGCACCTCTCCCTCACCTACGGGCGCAACGTCGATCAGTACAGTGACGAGCGCGCGGAAGTCACTGGCGAGCGGCAAGAGGCAGACGGCGACTGGACGGTGAAAACCCGCATCGTTCGGCCCCAGGGAGGCGAGCCAGTGCTGGTGGATTATCGTTTGCGGAAGTTCGGAGACCAATGGAAGGTCATCGACGTCATCATCGAAGGCACGAGTCTCGTGGCAAACTTCCGCTCGCAGTTTCAAGAAATTGTCAGCCGAGATGGTCCGGAAAAGCTTCTCCAACTGCTGGAAGAAAAAAACAGCCGTGGCGAACCTCTGGGGCAGGTACCCGGTCGGAAGAGTTGAGAGGTTACTCAGCAGTTACGGGACGTAACTCGAGCCGCCGGACCACGCTTGCTCATTCCGCGGCAGCACGTGTTGCTGGCACCTCGTCAGCCGCAAGCAGGTGACGAAGGTAACGCGCCGTCAACGACTGCTCCACAGCCAGAACTTCTGCAATCGTGCCCATTGCCACCACGGTTCCACCGGCCTCTCCTCCACCCGGACCAAGATCGATGATCCAGTCTGCCTCCTTCACGATATCGAGGTTGTGCTCGATCGTGACCACCGTGTGTCCACGGTCCACCAAGCGATGCAGTAACTCGATGAGCCGCTCGATATCGGCAAAATGCAGGCCTGTGGTCGGCTCGTCGAGTACGTAAAGGGTGCTAGCCTGCGCAGGCTTGGCGAGCTCGTAGGCCAACTTGAGCCGTTGTGCCTCGCCGCCCGACAGCGTGTTACTGGCTTGCCCGAGCGTAAGATATCCGAGCCCCAAGTCACGCATGAGCTCCAAAGTCGAGCCAACCCCGGGAACCGCTGCAAAAAACGTTGCCGCTTCCTCGATGGTCATCGCCAAGACTTCGGCAATGGTTTTGCCGCGATAGCGTACGGCCAGCGTTTCGTCATTGTACCGCTGGCCACCGCACGCATCGCAAACCACGAATACGTCAGGCAGGAACGACATCTGCATTTTGAGTCGCCCTTGCCCCGCGCACCGCTCGCAACGCCCGCCGGCAACGTTGAAACTAAAGCGACCGGCTGCGTAACCGCGGGCTCTGGCGTCGGGCGTTCCGGCGAACAACTTCCGGATGGCGTCGAACACACCTACGTAAGACGCCGGAATCGATCGCGGCGTGCGTCCGATCGGGCTTTGGTCCACCTCGACCACTCGCTCGATACCCTGGCAAACGATTTCGCGATACCGGCCAGGGGGAGGCGCAACCAGACCAAGCTGGCGTCGGAGCCCACAATATAAAATGTCGCGCACGAGCGTGGACTTTCCCGAACCCGACACACCGGTGACACACGTCCAGGCTCCGATCGGAATGTCGACGTCGAGATCCCGTAGGTTATGTTCCTGAGCCCCGCGGATTTGGATGCGCGGTAGTTTGGCCACGTCGCGTACTGGACCCAGGCGCCTTCGCGGGCTACCGAGAAACTTGCCAGTGAGCGACTCGGGTATCCTGCGCAGTTCCGAAGGCCGCGCCACCGCTACCACCTGCCCGCCATGACTACCCGCCCCAGGACCTAAATCGACAACTAGATCTGCAGCTTCGATCGTCGCCTCGTCGTGTTCCACGACAATGACGGTATTGCCCCGATCCCGCAGTTGACGCAGGGCGGCGAGCAGTCGGGCGTTGTCGGCTGGGTGCAGCCCGATGGTTGGTTCATCCAAGATGTAACAAACTCCGCGCAAATTCGAGCCAAGTTGCGCCGCCAAACGAATGCGCTGCGCCTCGCCCCCCGACAGGGAGTCGGCACTGCGGTCGAGCGCAAGATAGCCGAGCCCCACGGCATCGAGGAACTCGAGCCGCGGGAAGATTTCTTTGAGCGCGGCACTGGCAATTTCCTGTTCTCGGGAGCGCAGAGGCATGGCTGCCAAAACAGCCCGTGCCGTCGAAACCGGCAAAGCCGTGATTTCCGCAATCGCCCGGCCATGCCACCGCACCGCCCGCGCTCGGGCGTTCAGCCGACTGCCACCGCACTCCGGGCACGGTTGCTCTCGGAGAAGCCCGCTCCACGCACTCGCTTCCTCGCTCTCTGCAACGCTCGATTCCCGCAGCACCTGAACCAAAGAGCCCACGCCGTCGCCCGTAAGCTCGCGCCATTGCGCCGCGGTAAGCTCCCCTGCAGGGGTCTTCCACAATTCCGGGTGTTTCCGGCCCCAACGTTGCAAGACACGCCACAGCACTTCATCTTCTGGTTCCACTATCCCCTTGAGCGCCACCCCAACGGGCAAAGTTCGAGGCAACGCGTGCCGTAAGTCGAAATCCACCAGGCTTCCTGCGCCAGAGCACCGTGGACAAGCCCCGCGCCGACTGTTGAACGAGAACATGCGAGGGTCGAGAGGCTCATAGCCGAGGCCGCACTCCGCGCAGTAGAGTTTCTCGCTCAGAACGTGTTCGTTGCCGTCACGGATGGCAATCAGCGTGCCTCCGCCATAACGCAAGGCAAGCTCCACGGCTTCGGTGGCCCGGCGGGAGTCGTTCGCTTTCAACTCCGCTATGACCATGTCGATATCGTGCTCCTGGAAGCGCGCCAGCGGTCTTGTCTTCGGTAGCTCCCACCACTCGCCGTCCACCCGGAAGCGGGAAAAGCCTGCCCGTTGTGCTTTGGCGAACAAGGCAGAGTACGAACCCTTACGCCCCCGGATGATGGGGGCCAGAATCGTCACCGGCCCGCTCCGCAACCAACGCACCACCTGGGATTCGATTTGCGACCGGCTCAAAGTGGACAGGGCCCGATCGCACTGCACACAATGTTGTACGCCCAGTTTGGCATACAGCAGGCGCAAGTAGTGGTAGATTTCCGTCATCGTCGCCACGGTCGACCACTTCCCCCCGCGGCTCAATCGTTGTTCGATGGCCACGGTCGGCGGAATACCCGCCACCAGATCTACGTTCGGCCGGGGCAACACACCGACAAACTGCCGCGCGTAGGTGGAGAGACTATCCACGTATCGATGCTGCCCTTCCGCGTACAGAATGTCGAAAGCCAGGGTCGACTTTCCCGACCCGCTCAAGCCCGTGATGACGATGCAACGGTCGCGCGGTAGTTCCAAATTGATGTTTTTCAGATTGTGTTCCCGCGCGCCGAGGATCGAGATGTAGCCGGCACGCTGCCGATGCCGAGTGCCACCTTCGACGCGGCGGCTGGCGTAGTTTCCAACACTCTCCGCGGTCGCAGTGCTTCCTCCCTCCAGTGCGCGACGCAAGTAAGGAGCGGTAGGCGAACCCTCGGCCCGAGCTACCTCTTCCGGCGTACCTTGTGCGAGTAAGTACCCTCCTCCGGCGCCACCCTCAGGACCAAGGTCGATCACCCAGTCCGCGCATTTCACCACCTCCATGTTGTGTTCCACGACCACCAGGGAGTGACCGGCATCGACCAGCCGCTGCAGCGCCTGGAGAAGGCGCTCCACATCTCCCAAGTGCAGACCGATGGTCGGCTCGTCGAGAATGTAAAGCGTGTGCGGCGCGCTGCGTTGGTTGAATGCAGCGGCAAGTTTCAGCCGTTGCGCTTCCCCGCCGGACAGCGTGTTCAGTGGTTGACCTAGGGGCAGATAATCCAGGCCAACATCGTGCAACGACTGAAGCCGGCTTTGCACCGCTGGTTCGTCGCCAAAAAACTCGCACGCTTCGGCAACGGTCAGCTTCAGCACCTCGTCGATGCTTTTGCCACGGTATTTCACTTCCAGTACTTCCGGAACGAACCGCTTCCCCCCGCACTCGCTGCACGGCAGATAGACATCGGAGAGAAATTGCATTTCGACCTTTTCAAAGCCCTCTCCCCGACACGTCCGGCAGCAACCCACCGGAGAGTTGAAGGAAAACGTGCGGGCGTCAAAGCCCCGAAGCTGGGCCAGAGGCGTGCTCGCAAACAAGCGCCGGATCGGGTCGAACGCACCGACATACGAGGCCGCAATGGCCCGCGGCGTCGTTCCTACGGGCGACTGATCCACCAGAACCACAGCGCGAATCCACTCCACACCGTCGATGCCATCGTGTAAACCCGGACGTTCCACCGAGCGCCCCAGGTGCCGCGCCAGCGCTCGGTACAAGATCTCTTCTACGAGCGTCGATTTGCCCGAACCGGAAACGCCGGTAACGCAAACGAACCGTGCCAACGGTATGCGAACGGTCAAGTTTTTTAGGTTGTGCTCGCGTGCGCCACGCACAGTTAGGCACAGGTCAGGCACCACCTTGCGCCGTCGCGGCGGCACGGGGATGGAGCGCCGGCCAGAAAGAAATGCGCCCGTGCTCGACTTTGCCGCACGGGACAACCCCTCAGCCGGACCGCTGTACACAACCCGCCCGCCGCGGCTTCCGGCGCCTGGTCCCAAATCGATGATGTGATCTGCAGCACGAATGAGCTCCGGGTCGTGTTCGACCACAACCACGGTGTTTTCCTTGGCAACCAGCTCCTTGAGAATCTGCACCAGCCGGCGGCTATCGCGCGGGTGCAGCCCCACGGATGGCTCGTCCAGGATGTACAAAGTGTTGACCAGCGAAGACCCCACGGCAGTGGTCAAATCCACCCGCGCCAACTCTCCTCCGGATAAGGTCCGCGATGGTCGATCCAACGTCAGGTACCCAAGGCCAACGTCGCACAGGTAGCGCAGCCGCTGGCGGATTTCGCCAAGAATCACCTGCGCCACCTCGTCCGCAGAGCCGGGAAACTCCAGGTGACCGAAAAAAGCACTTGCCTCCTCGACACTCATCCGTTGCACGTCCACCAGAGTGCGGCCACCAATCCGGTACCAAGTAGCCTCCGGCTTCAGCCGCCCGCCGTTGCATGCGGGGCAAAGCCGATAACTCCGGTAGCGCGAGAGAAACACCCGCACGTGCATTTTGTACGTGCGGCTCTCTAGCCATCGAAACCATCCCTTGACGCCAAAAAAGGTGTCGTCCCCCTCGAGAATCAAAGCGCGCTGTTCCGGGCTCAGTTCTCGCCACGGACGGCGCAAGGGAATTTTGCGTCGCACGCAAAACGCTTCGAGCTCGCTTCGTTCCCAGGCAGTCGACTTCGTCGTCCACGGCTTGATTGCCCCTTCTTCGATGGAAAGGCGGTCGTTAGGAACCACGAGGTCGAGATCGACATCGATGATACGGCCAAACCCACGGCATTGCTCACACGCCCCCAAGGGGCTGTTGAAGGAGAACAAATTCGGTACCGGTTCAGGAATCCGCAGGTGGCACTGCGGGCACTCTCGCTCCGCCGAGTGCCGTTCGATTCGCTTCCCCTCATCCACGTACACCACGCACATCCGGCCCTTGCCCCAATGGAACGCCTGCTCCACAGAATCGGCAGCCCGCGTGGTGTCTCGCAACGGTAACGTCAAGCGGTCTACCACCACCAACAGTGGCGACGGCAAGGGCTCCCCCAGTTCTTCAAGCACACGCACTTCCCCGTCGACGAACACGCGGCGGAAACCAGCCGCCTGGAAACCGGCCAGCGTATCGGCCCAGGGGAGGTCCGCCGCTAGGGGTACTTCGAAGCCAATTAGGAGGCGCGTGCCGTCCGAATGGCTCTGAATCTGTGCCACGACATCGTCGACACTCTCCGCTGCCACAGGGCAATTACAATGTGGGCAGTAAGGTACGGCCAGTTTAGCCCACAGCAGTTTTAAGTGATCGTGCAACTCGGTCATGGTGCCGACCGTGGAGCGCGAGGTTTTCACCGTGTTGCCTTGGGAAATGGCAATGGCCGGTAAAATCCCCTCGATTCGCTCCACGCGCGGCTTGTCCATACGCTCCAAAAACTGGCGCGTGTACGCCGAGAACGTTTCCACGTACCGGCGCTGCCCCTCAGCGTAGAGTACGTCAAAGGCCAGGGTCGACTTACCGGACCCCGATGGGCCCGTAATCACGGTTAGAGCATTCACTGGCACATCCACATCGATGTGCTGCAAGTTGTTTTGGTAGGCACCGACCACCCGGATGAAGGAATCAGCCATCGTTCGCCAAGCTTCAAAACGTCGCACAAGGGCCGCCTGCCGCGCAATGGAGGCAGGAGGCTCTTGGCGTTGGGAGTGTTGCCGTCTCGCCGGTAGCTACAATTGCAAGGCTTGCAGTTCGAGATACTCGTCTAAACCGTATTTCCCGAGCTCGCGTCCCAACCCCGATTGTTTGAACCCCCCGAAGGGAGCAAGCGGATTATAACGCCCGCCGTTAATCGATACCTGGCCAGCGCGGATCCTGCGAGCCACACGCTGGGCACGCTCCGGGTCGCCCGACCACACGGCCCCGGCCAACCCGAACACCGTGTCGTTCGCCAACTCCACCGCATGTTCTTCGTCGTCGAACGGAAGGATGCAAAGCACCGGGCCGAAAATCTCCTCACGCGCGATCGTCATCTTTGGCGTGACATCGGCAAACACCGTGGGGCGCACGAAGTAACCCCGTGAGCATCCATCCGGGGGTTCGGGTCCTCCCGTGACCAGCCGTGCCCCTTCGGCAATGCCCAACTGGATGTAGCGCCGCACCCGGTCTCGCTGCGCTGCCGAAACTAAAGGGCCGAGCTTCGTTCGCTCATCAAAAGGATCTCCCACGGTGAAGCGCTCTGCTGCGGCGCGCGCCAATTCCACCGCTTCTTCGTAACGCGTGCGAGGGACCAGCAAACGGCTCAACGCATTACAGCTTTGGCCGGAGTTCAGGTAACACTCGTTTACACAGGACTGCACGGCCCGCGCCAAGTCGGCATCGTCGAGCACCACGCACGGGCTTTTCCCTCCCAACTCCAAGGTCACTCGTTTCACGCTGCGGGCGGCCAACTCGCCCACTCGTTTCCCCGCACGTGTCGATCCGGTGAAGGAAACCATGTCGACATCGGGATGCTGGGCTAGGGCTTCGCCAACAATCGGACCATAGCCAGTCACCAGGTTGAACACTCCCGGAGGCAACCCAATGGCGTCGAAAGTCTCTGCCAGCTCGAACGCGGTCAAGGGCGCTAGTTCACTCGGCTTCAACACCAATGTACAGCCGGCAACGAGCGCAGGGGCCACTTTGCAAATTGCCTGGTGCAGCGGGTAATTCCAGGGCGTAATCGCGGCCACCACGCCCACTGGTTGCCGCAGCACCAGGGAGTTGCCCACACGTTCTTCCCACGGGTACGTCTGGACGCACTCTACGTACGAGCGGGCAACCACCGGCGGCAGACCGGCCTGGATCGCCCGCGAAAGCTTGATGGGCATCCCAACTTCCGCCGTAATCGTTTCTGCAATCCTTTGGCTGCGGGCCTCGAGTTGCTCGCTGAGCTCCCGCAAGAAGCGAGCTCGAACGGCCACAGGCGTGGCAGCCCACGCGGGCTGCGCACGCTTTGCCGCCTCCACCGCACGATCGACATCCGTGCCAGTGGCCGAGGGCACGGTGGCGATCACTTCTTCGGTGGTCGCGTGAATCACGGCAATGCGGTCGCGGGTACTCGGCTCCACCCACTGTCCGCCAATGTACAAGCGGTCACGGTTCATCGGCTCATTTCCTCCAACGTGATCGCGGCCGAGCAAGCCTACCTGCTTCCTAACTACCAGGTGTACTTGACGCGATAGCTCACACTCGCTGCGCCCTTGGCCGGCACATCCACAAGAAATTCGATCGTGCGCGCATCTTTTTTCGCAAACTTCGGCGTGCTTTCCACGATCTCCCACTGCTGGGCACGATACAGGGTTTCTAACACTCGCACGCGGACCGGCTTTGCCTTGTGGTTGCGGAGCTCGATCGCGAGAGCTTCCTCCATGCGCCGCTGTTCGCTTTGCAGCAGAAAGTCTCTTTGCCGGCGTTCGGCCACCACATCGAAAGCCGTCCCTAGTGGCAACATCACTTCCTCGCCCGCAGCCGTATGAGGCAGGTCACCACCACCGAGAAAGCGCCATGCGCCGAGTCCCTCGCCCTGGCGTTGACCTACCCGCACCACCCCGCTCGGCAAGGGGATGCCAAGCTTCGCTTCTTTCTTGTTCGCGAAGCGCAAAAAGATTTCCACGGGCAAAGTGCGGCCAGCACCTGGCTCGCGCTCGGTCACAGGAGAGCCCCGGCTTCCAAAACCTTCCGCAACCGGGTTGTGGCAGAGAAATTCTTGCTCGTACGGTACATCGCGAAACACGCCCAGCGCATCCAAACGCAATGTGGCACCGGCTGGTAACGCAACGGGACGCGGGAGCGAATATTCGTAGTACTCACCAACAGGCTGTGCTCGGGCCGCATCGTTTGCCTTCGCCATCGCCATCACTTCCCGCTGCCACACCTGAGCTTGCGGCCGTGCCCGCGGCAAGGGGCGACGCACCTCGCCAGCCACGAGCTGCAGCCGAGCCTCGGACCACGAGAGATCGGTCCGGTTTTCCACCAAAAATGCGCCGGCGAGTTCCAACCGCCCCTGGTTTTCCATCGGCCCCGGCGCAAGCGTTACGGTGTAGTCGGCCAACCAACCCACCGCCGAGGCTTCATAGCGAGCGACCACGGGAAAGGTTCCGCTTCGATCGGCCTCGACCTCCCAGGCAACTGCCGGGCGAAATGTGGGCAATGATTCGGCACTGGCTTCCACGCGGCTGAGGTCGGGGAAAATGTGCACGTGTCCTTGAGCATCGCGCACGGCAAGCTGTGGTGCCGCTTGGACGACGATGCCCTCGAACAATTGGCCTCGCGCGGGTCGAGGCTCGACCCGAACCGGCTTTCCTACCAGAGCAGCCAACAGCGGCTGCCCTTCAGCAAGGCCGGGCAAGAAAGTCTGCGCCAAAGTGCGCACCTCACCAGCCTCCTTGGTCACGGTGAGGCGAACGGAATTCGGGTCCACGCTGCGGGGCAAGGGCTCCCACAACACCCGGTTGTACCCTGCAGCCAAGGCAATTCTGCGCTCCTCTTCCACCCAGGCAAAACCACTGTCGGCTTCGCCCAGACGCGCAGAGTACACGGTTAGCGTAACTTGCTGCTGCTCTGCCTGTTGTGCCGCCACCGGAGCCGTCACAAACGACAGGAACACTGCGCATAGAATCGCAGCGGCTACTGGCATGGTTTTTCGCCTCCTTGTTTCCGTTAGCGTTCCAATCGCTCCAGCAATTTTGGAGGCAGTGCCACGGAGAAATCCAGGCGAAGCGGCGTGATCGCAATATAGCCGCGGCGAACCGCAGCAACGTCTCCGTGATCCTCCAAAGGCTCCAAGTAACTGAAGCGATGCCGGAAGCGACCCAAAGCTTCGGGCACGAACAACGGCCCGTAGCGGGTCCGGGTAACGCTGGTAACCCGACGCGGGGTATCCCGCGTGGCGTCGGCCGGCAGGTTCACGGAAAACACATCGACCGATTGCGGAAACCCCACTTCTGCCAGCGTGCGGGCGATGTCACTCGCCACCAGGGCTACCCTCTCCGCGCAGGAACTCACGGCAGCGTAGCGCGCCTCCCCCTGCAAACCAAACGCATCGTTCGGAACGGCCATCGAAAAGGCAACCGCAGGTAAGCCAGCAATCCACGCTTCGAGCACAGCACCTACCGTACCGCTCGACAACACAAAGGCCGATCCGAAGTTGAGTCCCAGGTTGATGCCCGCCACGACCAAATCCGGCCTTTCCCAACCCAGCGAGTGCACCGCCAAGTTCACACAGTCGGCGGGCGAGCCGTCGACAATGGCCCACGGAACTCCGCTACGACTTTCCAACTCCACGCTCACGGGAGCAAAGCGGGTAATGGCTTTGGCAATCCAGCTTTTCTCCTGCGCTGGCACCACCACGGAAACCTCCGCCCACTGCGACAGCGCTTCGAGAAACGGCAGAAGCGTGGGGGAGTCAGCGCCGTCGTCGTTCGTCAGGAACACACGGGGCACGGAATCACCTCAGGTTCATAGCTCTTCGTCGACAGGGATCGCGACCTCCATCTCCGTGCGATTCTCGAACCGTGTGTACTGCGGTAGATAGGTGAGTTTCACCACGTCCACCGGACCATTGCGCTGCTTGCCAATGATGACCTCCGCCTCGTGCTCGTCGGCATTCTTGTCGTAGACGTAAGGCCGGAACAAAAACAAAATCACGTCCGCATCTTGCTCGATCGCGCCCGACTCGCGCAAATCCGCCATCACTGGCCGGCGGTCGGAGCGAGCCTCCACCTGCCGATTGAGCTGGGAAAGCGCCATCACTGACACGTCGAGCTCCTTGGCCAAGGCCTTGAGCGATCGGGAAATGCTGGAAATTTCTTGCTCCCGATTGTCCATCCGTTCGTGGGAGCGCATCAACTGCAGGTAGTCGACGATCACCAAGCCGAGCTTCGCTTCTTGCTCTCGCTTGAGCCTGCGCGCTTTGGCCCGCAACTCGAGCACGGAAAGACCTGGGGTGTCGTCGACGTAAATGGGCAAGCGACTCAAGCGATCGGCAGCAGCAACGATCTTCGGGAAGTCTTGGCCCGACAAAAACCCAGTGCGCAACTGCTGGCTATCCACACTCGCCTCGGCACACAACATGCGCAAGCCTAGTTGTTGCTTCGACATCTCCAAGGAGAAAATGGCGACACCCACACCTCCCTCTTGCGCGGCGTTCACGGCGACGTTCAGGGCGAAGGCGGTTTTGCCCATGGACGGACGTGCCGCCACGATCACCAGGTCCGACGGTTGTAGTCCCGAGGTCAGACGATCCAGATCCAAGAAGCCCGTCGGAACACCGGTAATCAGCCCCCGGCGCTCGTAGAGACTTTCCACGGTGTGCACGGCGGTGAACATCAAATCGTTCATCGTCGCAAACTGTGGGCGCACCCGCCGCTCAGAAATCTCGAAAATGCGGTGCTCTACTTGGTCGAGAAAGTCGTCCACTTCTCCGGACCGCATTTCATAGGCCCGTGCGGCAAGTTCCGTAGAGGCAGCGATCACTTCGCGGAGCACGGCCTTCTCGCGCACAATGCGGGCGTAGTAGGCGAGATTGGCTGCGGTGGGCACCTTCTCCGCTAGCTCCGCGAGATACGCCGCCCCGCCAATCTCTTCGAGCTGCCCCTCCACGGCCAGTTCGTTCGACAGCGTGACGACGTCGACTGGCTCCCCTCGCTGATTCAGGGCCAACATGGCGCGAAAGATTTTCTTGTGCGCCTCGCGGTAGAAATCGTTGGCGTCCAGGATTTCGATCGCGCGATCGATCGCCCGGTGGTCTAACAAAATTCCCCCTAAAACCGACTGTTCCGCCTCGAGATTTTGCGGTGGGATCCGGCGTGTATCTTCACCCTGGCCTTTCATAGCCGCCCCCGCATAGCACACTTGGCGGAGTAAAGCATTGCGAGGCCGTTGCTAGCGTACGGCAAGGGTAACGGTCCGTATCCCCCGAGCTTCACTTTCGCGCCGTGAGTTCGCAGAGGGACAGCTTTACCTTTGCCGTGCCATGCTCCGCGCACCGGAAAAACCAAAGCACGGCAGCGTGCGCCTGCCGAGACATTGGCGGAGCGCTGGAGAAAACCGATCATCGACGGCACATCGGTTCGAGTTCGTTCCATGCCGTCGTTTGCGGTGACAGTGGGGAAAAACCGTATCCCCCATCGCACCAGCATCGCCGTTTCACGCCGCCGCGGTGGCTGCGCTAGTGACCCTGGTTGCGGTGGAGCAACAGCGGGCCGCTACGATAGTAGCCCCGTCGCAAGTGACGGTTCCCCTTTCTCCCTCGTTCCGTGAGGCCAGAACCGTAGGGCCCACCGTCGTGCATACACACCACCAGTTCGTGTAAAAACCGCGGCGCCAACTACGAGGAGCCCTTGCAATGGAAAACGGCCAACTCACTTGGATCACCAATTTCATCTGGGGTATCGCGGACGACGTGCTGCGCGACCTTTACGTGCGCGGCAAGTACCGCGACGTCATCCTGCCGATGACCGTGATCCGTCGGCTCGATGCAGTGCTCGAACCCACCAAGCAGGAAGTGCTCGCCATGAAAGCCTTGCTCGACAAAGAGAGGGTCGTACACCAGGACGCTGCTCTGCGACGGGCCGCCGGCCAGGCCTTTTACAACACCTCCCCGTTCACGCTCCGGGACCTCAAGGCACGGGCCAACCGCCAGCAACTGGAGGCCGATTTTCGCACTTATCTCGACGGCTTCTCGCCCAACGTGAAGGAAATCATCGACAACTTCGAGTTCCGCCACCAAATCCCCCGTCTTGCCAAAGCCGATGCCCTGGGCACGCTCATCGAGAAGTTTCTCGACCCGTCCATCAACTTGAGCCCGCAGCCCGTGCTCAATAGCGACGGAACTGTCCGACTGCCCGGCCTCGACAATCACGCCATGGGTACGATCTTCGAGGAACTGGTGCGCCGCTTCAACGAAGAAAACAACGAGGAAGCAGGTGAGCACTGGACTCCGCGTGATGCCGTCCGCCTGATGGCCCGCCTCATCTTCGAACCCATCGCCGATCAGATTACCGACGGTACCTACCTGCTGTACGATGGGGCCTGCGGCACGGGCGGGATGCTCACCGTGGCTGAGGAAACGCTGCTGAAATTGGCGCAAGAACGCGGCAAGCAGGTTTCCGTGCACCTGTTCGGCCAGGAGATCAATGCCGAAACCTACGCCATCTGCAAAGCAGATCTTTTGCTCAAAGGGGAA
>BEIG01000016.1 GCA_002898795.1 bacterium HR30
AATGGAATATGGCGGGGGAATAGATGCCGACTCCCGCGTTGTTCCAACAAGTGGTGGAGGTTCCCGGCGGAGGTTTTTCTATGATGCGCTGCACCCGCCCGCTGTCGTCAAAGTAGACTGCAGCGCCAGCGGAAGGGTCGGCCATTTCGTTGACTAAGATCCACGCGGCTGCTGGCCGTGCAGCAAATGCCTCGGCAAGAGCACGGTAATTTTGCGGCGAAATCAGAACGTCGCCCCAGGACAAGAGGAACGGCTCATCGACAAGGTGCTGCACCAAAAGGAGAGCCTCCGCCGTTCCCCGTGGCTCCCTTTGCCAGACGTAGCGTAAATCCATTCCGAGTCGGGCCCCATTACCGAGTGCGGCGACAATCTGCTCGCCCAGGTAACCTACCACTAGGATGGCACGATCGATGCCCGCCCCGCGGATGCCGCGAAGGATATGCTCCACAATGGGTTTTGCCCGAACGAGCAGCAACGGCTTCGGGCAATGTTTCGTCAGGTCACCTAAACGCTTCCCTCTCCCAGCGGCCAAGATGACGGCAGTCACGGCAGGGTGTTTATGCTGGCCGTACCTGCACCACAAGCTGCTGCGGCTTCAGAAAGTTTCAGCCCAGGGATGGGCTTGGACACAGGCTAACCGTGGGGACCAGGCCGGCGAGCTGGTCGCGGTGGGCGAGTCGGCCGCGGAGGACGCGGTGCTCGTGGGGGCCGCGGATTGATGACCGGCGGTGGAGTTGCGGTTGGTGTAGGCCGGATGCCCGTTGCAGTAGGTGTGGACGGGGGTGGTTGTGGGCACGCTGGGTCGGTGGGGATTGGGAAGTTACCCGTGCGCGGCGGAACCGTGACCGCAACAATGCCGGCATTGGAGGCATAGTCCTCGCGTTCTTCGAGTAACAGGTCGTCAGGATCCGCCACGTTGACCAGATAGTATTGCCCAGGGGGGACACCACCGTCAGTGCGGCAGATGTCTAACTCGATATACTGCTCCGGGTAAAAATCGTCGTAAACGTCGGCCCATCCTGGAGAGATCCCCTGAATCCCCTCTTGCACGCCGCAGTTGGCGAAGACCTGGCGTGTTCCGTCGAAGAAACCGCGGACTGGTTCGATATCGGTCAGGCAGAACGAAATCTTGCTCGCTCGCGCCACGATAGGTCCAGTGTAAGGATCGTCCTTGCGGAGCAAGTACTCGGCAAAATCGTTCACGTGGAAGTGATTGTGACTTTTGTGGAACTCGAAGCTACCAGCGTCTTTTGTGCATGTTGTTCCGTCACTCAGCCGCACGATTTGGGTGGCCTTGGTCACTGGACCAAAGGGGGTGTTAACGGTTTTACCCTCGACAATCAGAGGGCCTTTCCCCACGTTCGCTATTTTGGTGGTGAAATACAGTCGCCGCGCACCTTGGCGCTCTACTACACGTGCGCGGGTTGGGGTCAGCGCTTGAAGATCCGGCTTCAATAAACGGGGGTCGTTCGGATCACACGGCTCTGCCACGGCGCGTTGAAACACCGGGAGAAGCAAAGTTACGAAAATGAGTAGAATTACTAGCAGCCTTTGCTCGTGTACCACGCCTGTTGTCCCTCCCTAAGCTCGTCCGAAGAAAAACGCAGTTGCCGCATACCCCGAGGCGCAATGACTTGGCAAGGGGTATTTTGCGGAAAAGGGCGGGATGCAGCTCAAGGCTAATTGTGCGGAAGGAAGCTCTGCTCCCTTGTGGCGTGACGAAGGTGGATCCGTATCCGCGCCTAGTTCCATTGCTCAGTCGAATGCTTCGTCCCTGTGGCTTTCCGGATGGTTTCCACAATCTGAGTGCGGAGGGCCTGCCTTTCTGTGAGCGAAGAATTTTCAATCCATTCATCGATCCACTGGGGTTTGAGGCCGTGGCGGACACAAAATTCTCGCGCCAACTGGCGCAAATCCTGCGAGTAGGATGCGAAGGTAAGGCCGTCCAAGTACGCATGGGCTGCTCCGACTAGGTCGCCGATCTGCTCTCTGGCCAAGGCTAGGTGGGACCATGCCAAGTCGTCTTCGCGAGTCGCGGCAACTGCTCGCTCCAGAAGGCGGATCGCGACCTGCAGTTCACCCGCAAGACGCTCTGCAACCCCGGCGTTCGTGAGCAGGGCAGGAACGAAGTACTTCCGCACCTGGAAGGGATTGGCAAATGCAAGCCAGAGGGCAACCGCGACACTTGCCGTAAGTGCCAGGGGGTGCTGGCGCAGGTGCCTGCGGACACCGTTAGCCGTTAGTGCGGCAAGAAAGTGTCCTGCCGAGACCAAAAGAAGCGGCGCGAGCGGCAAGCGAAAGCGTCCGTTGGTGAAGAATACGCTACAGGTAACAAGCGTGCAGGCGGCAACGATCACCAAGGGAATGAAATCTCCCTTCCAACATTGCCGCCCGAAACCTGTGGCAAAACCTGCGGCGGCCAGGCACAGTACGACTCCAAAAGAAAGGGGAAATAACGGGAGACGAAACAGCCAACTGTGGCTTTGCTGCCAGGCAACGTCACCCGTGTTTGGGAGCTCGCGGTCTACCAGGGTCCAACGAAACTTCTTCCACAGAAGCCGCAGCGCTTCGCCCGGGTACTCTCGCCAGAACGCGAAGGCTTGGCCCAGGAACCAACGTTCGAGTTTTACCGGGTCGTTGCCCGAAGCTGCGCGGGCACGCTCTAGGGCGGCGCGTAATGGTACGGGCGGGAACGGATCGACTCCATCGGCATGGGGATTATTCCCTAGCCACAGGTTGAGACCGAAGCCCGTCGTATAGGGCACGATCCTGCCAGCAGCAGCGCTCACAACCGTTGTGGCAATGAGCCACCCGAGAATGACCCAGGTTGCAAGTTGCCGGGCAGGCAAGCGCAAGCCGCCAAAGAAAACCCAGGTTACGTAAGCGACAAACGGAAGCAAGAACTCTGTCCGGAAGAGGGTGGCCGCGAGCCACAGCACACCGGCCACGTGCCAGTGTTTTCGGGACCCTGCGAACGCGGCGAGGCCAAGCAAGAGGAGCGACGCGGTGGCTGGGAGAATTTCCCCCGTGAAAAAGATGAGTGGTCCATACATCGCCGCGAGAAGACCCGTTGCCCACGCAACCCCGATCGGTACACCCCTTTGCGCGGCGAGAGCAGCGAGGAGTGTACAGCCGATGGCGTCGAGAACTGCCTGAGCAACCCGCACGGACGAGGGGTCGGCCCCGAAAAGCCTGTATACGGCAGCTACGAAGTAAGCGTAAGCGGGTGGTTGGTCGAATGGAGGGACCGGGGGGTTACCATCGAGGATTGCTCGAGCCCAAGTGTGGTACCGCAGTGCATTTGTTTGGAGGACAAGCGCGCTCGGGCTGTTCTGGATCGAGTGCAAGTACACAAGCCGCAGACACAAGGCGATGGTAAATACAGCACTCAGTGCTACCCACGTTGCGCTCCTCTTCTTGGCTGCCCCAGTTTGACTCCGGCGCTTCGCCATGGGCGCGGGTGTGTAATGGTCGGGGGCAATTCCTACAACGGGCCCAGCAGCGCAGAGGCAAAGTGCCAGGAAGCGGAAGGCAGGAAACGGTCTGGCACGCGAAAGGGCAAGGAAATTAGGTCCCGTATGGCTGCGGCTGGCGTTGAATCGTGACGGCGCCGGTATGCGGGCGTCTTGCGTAAGGTCGATGCGGGGACAGGGGTGCTTGCCATTGGAGAAGAGTCGCGCCGAAACAGACGTTGGTGCTGACAAGACGGGTGGAGGTTTGTTAATCGGGACCAAATGGCTCGTATCTTAGTGGCCGGAGCCGGAGCAATCGGTTCGGTCTTTGGAGGGCTTCTAGCCCACTCGGGCCACGACGTAACGTTATTGGGTCGGGCAGCGCACATGCAGGCGGTCAAGCGCCGGGGGCTGGTCGTCGACGGCATTTGGGGCCGGTATCATTGCTGGAAGCTCGAGGCAGTCACTGCTCCGGTGGACTGCGGGACGAGTTTTGACGCAGTTTTGGTGACCGTGAAGAGTTACGACACGCCTGTAATCGCAGAGGTGGCGGCGCAGAAAGTTTGTGCCGATGGGCAGGTGATTTCGCTGCAAAACGGTCTTGGCAACCTCGAGGTGCTCGCCCGGCACATCGATCCCCGAAGGCTTTTTGGAGGTCGCGTGATCTTCGGTGCGAGGATGGTGGAGCCAGGAGCGGTAGAAGTGACCGTGTGCGCTGAGCCCGTCCGGATCGGGCCGTACGTTCCCGCCGAGCAAAAGTCGAAGGCTGCGGCGCAGCAATGGGCATCGATCTTTACCGAAGCGGGGATCCGAACTGAGGTTTGTGATTCGATTGAGGCAGAGCTTTGGGCCAAGGCTTTCTATAACGCTGCGCTGAATCCTCTTGGGGCGCTTCTCGGGTGCAACTACGGGTGGTTGGCAGAAAATCTTGACACGCGTGCGATCATGAATGGGGTGATCGAAGAGGCGTTTGCCGTAGCCGTGGCGGAAAAGGTTCCCTTGCGGTGGGCGAGCGCAGAGGCGTACCGGGCTGAGTTTTATTCCTCACTCGTGCCCCGTACCGCAGCGCATCGCTCTTCGATGCTTCAAGATCTCGAACAGGGCAAGCGAACAGAAGTGGACGCAATCAACGGCGAGGTGTGGCGGCGCGGAGAGCGGCACGGCGTACCAACACCGCTCAATGCCTTGCTAACCCGTTTGATTCGCGCAGCCACGGCACGGTCGCAAAAGCGGGTGGGAGGACCTTAAGACAATGGTCACGTTAACCGACGCTGTCTGGCAGGAAATCGTTGCACATGCGGAAGCAACCTATCCGGAGGAATGCTGCGGTGTCGTGATCGCGCGTTCCGGCAAGGAGGAAGCCATCCGGATCACGAACATCCAAAACCTGCTGCACGCCCGCGACCCTGAGACCTTTCCGCGGACAGCACGTACCGCTTACAGTATGCGATACGAGGAGGTGGCCCCGCTACTGGAAGAAGCTTACCGCGGAACGGTGAAGCTGGTGGCCTTTTATCATTCCCACCCAGAGCACGACGCGTACTTTTCGGCGGAGGATCGTGCGGCGGCCGCAGGGTGGCTCGACGACCCCAACTATGCGGCTGCAGCTCAGGTGGTTGTTTCTGTGCGCGACGGACGCGTGGTGGACGCAAAAGCGTTCCTTTGGAACGCGGAGCACAGTGACTTTGAACCCGTTCCTTTGGTGGTGGGGCAGAGTTAGGGTTGGAATGCACGCGTAGCTGCGCAAAGGAGATAAGGCCCCACGCCGCTGCGAGGATGCGGGTTCGCGGAGCCCTCGCTTATCGCGCGCATCGTCTTGACAAACAAACGTTCGTTGGGAATCAAACGAGTCAATGGATTTTTCCTTCTCTTCAGAGGAGTTGGCGTTCGCTTCCGAGGCGCGCAGTTGGTTGGAGAAAAACCTACCCACGGCCTGGCGCAAGGAGCACATGTGGACTCGGGCGGACGACCCGCTGTGGGTGGAGATTGCGCGCGACTGGCAGCGCTTGCTCTACGAAGGTGGGTGGGCGGCCATTAGTTGGCCGCGGGAGTTGGGTGGCCGGGGCGCCACGGTTGTCGAGCGCTGGCTGTTCGAGCAGGAACTGGATCGAGCGGGGGCACCCCGGCCCATTGCCAGCAGCGGTGCGGTAGATCTCATCGGCACAGCGATCTTGCGCCACGGCACGGAGAAGCAAAAGCAACGGTTTTTAAAGCCGTTGCTCTCGGGCGAGGAACTCTGGTGCCAAGGTTTTTCCGAGCCTGGTGCTGGGTCGGACCTCGCCTCCCTGCGTACACGGGCGGAACGAGACGGAGATGTGTTCGTCGTGAACGGGCAGAAGGTGTGGACGAGTCATGCGGACATTGCCGACTGGTGCTTTTTGCTTTGCCGGACCGAGTTCGACCAGCCGCGCCACCGCGGGCTGAGCTTGCTCCTCGTCGATATGCGGACTCCGGGGATTAGCGTGCGGCCGCTGCGGCAAATGACTGGCGAGGCAGAATTTTGCGAGGTGTTTTTCTCCGACGTGCGGGTGCCAGCCGATCTTCTGGTGGGCAGACCAGGAAGCGGCTGGGAGATTGCCATGGGCATTTTGGCGCACGAGCGCGGCCCGGTGTGGACGTTCACGTTCCAGCGGAAAATTCGGAGGAGTTTGCGTCACGCCTTAGGCATCGCGCGGCGTCGGGCCATGCTGGGGGATTCGTTGACTCGTCAGCAGCTTGCACAAGCTTGGATGGAGGTGAAGCTCTTGGAGCTGATGGGATATCGGAGCCTCACGAGGCTCAAGAAAACGGGTCAGCCTGGTGCCGAAAGCTCCTTGGAGAAGGTTCTCGGCAGTGAGACCGATCAGCGCTTACAGGAGGTTACCATGAGGCTTTTGGATGCCCTGGGGCTTGGGTCCGCACCTGGGTGGGAAGAGCCCTGGCAGCGGACAACGCACGATTACCTTTATGCGCGAAGCGAAACCATCATGGGCGGCACCTCGGAAATTCAACGAAACCTGATCGCGCAGCGAATTCTCGGTTTGCCGCGTGGTTCTTGACCACATCGAGTTGGAGGCGGGAACAGTGTCGGAATATGGCTTTTGGCAGTTGGCACAACGACGACCGGAACGATTGGTACTTGTGGAGCCGAATGAAAAACGTTGGAGCGCTGGGGAACTACTCGCTCGCGCCAATCGCATGGTTCACGGCCTGCGCAAAGAGGGCATGGAAAAAGGCGATTGCGTGGCTGCGGTCTTACCGAATAGCGCAGACATGATTGCGGCGTACCTGGCCGCCGGGCAAGCAGGTTGGTATCTGGTGCCCATTAACACGCACCTGACGAGTTCGGAGATCGCCTACATTTTGCAAGATTGCGAGGCAAAAATCTTCCTCGCCTCCGAGCGCTTTGCGGCTGCCTGCCAGAGCGCAGCCGAAGAAGCCGGACTCCAAAAGCACCGGTGTTTCGCCCGCGGCACCATTCCGGGTTTTCGCTCGATCGAGGAGCTCGAAGAGGGGCAGCCTGACTCACTGCCGGATAACCGCACGGCCGGACAAGTCATGAATTACACGAGCGGCACGACCGGTAAGCCGAAGGGTGTGCGAAGGCCCCTCTCGCCGTACGACCCGGACACCGTATTTTCGATGTACGCCTGGTTCCTGGCCATGTTTGGAATCCAGGCGGAAAACGACAATGTGCATCTCACTGGCTCGCCTCTGTACCACACCGCTGTGCTTCTGTTCGCCGGCGCGTCGCTGCATTTTGGGCACGCCGTTGTGCTGATGGACAAATGGACGCCCGAGGGCTGTTTGGAGATCGTCCAACGCTATCGGACCACTACGACGCACATGGTGCCCACGCAGTTCCATCGTCTGTTGGCACTTCCTGAGGAGGTGAAACGGAAATACGATGTGTCCTCGTGGCGGCACGTCATTCATGCGGCTGCTCCGTGCCCGGTCGAAGTAAAGCGCCGGATGTTGGAGTGGTGGGGACCGGTGATTTACGAATACTACGCGGCAAGTGAAGGAGGCGGTACCATCGTTACGCCAGAGGAATGGCTCCGATATCCCGGTACGGTAGGGCGGCCTTGGCCAGGTGCGGAGATCCGTATCCTGGACGACGAAGGGCGCGATTGTCCGCCGGGCGTTCCGGGCACGGTGTATATGAAGCTCGGACAAGCAGACTTCGAGTACCACAAAGACAAAGCGAAGACGGAAGCCAATCGGCGGGAGGGGTTCTTCACGGTCGGCGACGTCGGGTATTTGAACGAGGACGGTTACCTGTTCCTCTGCGACCGCAAAATTGACATGATCATTTCCGGGGGTGCAAACATTTACCCCGCGGAAGTCGAGGCGGTTTTATTGACACACCCCAAGGTGGCAGACGCAGCCGTGTTCGGTATCCCCAATGAGGATTGGGGCGAAGAAGTGAAGGCTGTCATCGAGCCCGCGGCGAACGTAACGCCGGGGCCCGAGCTGGCAGAGGAAATCTTAGCCTTTTGCCGACAGCGGCTGGCGAGTTACAAGTGCCCGCGGAGCATCGATTTCATCGCGGAAATGCCTCGCGATCCCAACGGAAAGCTTTACAAGCGCAAGTTGCGCGATCCGTACTGGGCAGGCCGGGACCGAAAAATCTAAGATGGCCGAACACCCGGCCTGCCGCTTTTTGAGACCACCGCTACCTGCCCCGCGGGAAAATCCGAATCTTTGCCGGCTCAGTTGGCACAGCAAGCCGAATGGAGAAAACGTCGAAGTAGCGAAAAGGGTAGAGGAAGGCCGTGTGAATGGCTAACACGCGTCCCCGTTCGTCGTAGGCGGCTGCGACCAGTTCAACAGCCTCAGGGTAGGTATCATCTTCCATAGCGTGCAACTCGCCGTTGATGGTCAGCTTGAGCTCATCCGCCTCCACACCCAAGTAAGCCAAGAGACCATCGATCCGTACCCCCAAATCGTCCTCTACGGTTTCGATCCGTTCGATCCGATCCGAAATATCCCACGAGTCGCCGGTCACTAAGGCTGCCCTCTCTTGTTCCAACGCCCACGGTACTTCCCTGTGTCCATTGGGCCCTCCGTCTCATCGCACTTGGAGGAATTCGAGGCAACGGCGCGAGTTCGGGGCGACGCCGCGGATTGCTTTGGCTCCGGCTTCTTCATGGTACCGATCGAGTCGAAAACCGTTGAAGCACGAGGCTGGCTCGAGAAACTCTAGGCCTCGCTCAGCCGGCCAGCGAGAAGGAGTACCCTTCGGTTGGGCTACCTAAATCCGAGGGGAACCACGGTAACGCGACCGGATTTGGCTCACCACCTCACTACCTCGGTGCCTCGCCGTTGATCCGGAAAAGTCAGCGCCCTGTAGCAAGCAGTAAGTCTTGGGAAGTTGGGCGCCTTGCTTGGACAGAGGGCACGGCCGCCGGGAGGTGGCTGACAAGAGTTTCTTGAAAACGCGCCAAGCGGCGCCGGCTGAAGCGGGAGGCACGCTCGGCCCACAGGTGCACGTAGAACGCGCCCTGGCCGATTCGAACGGCCGACCCCAAGATTCGTAGTCTTGTGCTCTATCCAGCTGAGCTAAGGGCGCGTGGGATTCAGCCGAAACGGGCCGCTTCGTAACATCGGCGCGGCGCACCTGCAACCCAAAGCGCCCGACAGCCAGCCTTCGAGGAGAGTCAAGCTCCTCAAAACGTCACCCGCCGGCAGGACTCTGCACTCCGGTGCGCCAAAGCTGCGGGAGAACATGACGGAAGTATTCCAAACCGGACCACACACCAACCGCCAGGGCCAGCCAAAAGAAGTACATACCGACAGAGAAGAAATCGATGCCGAAGAACGGGTAATGCAAAAGCAACCCGTGCAGCGCGACCATTTGAAGCGCCATTTTGTACTTACCGAGGGTTTCCGCCTCGATCACGACTCCATGGGCTAAGGCAAGTGCCCGCAAACCTGTGACTGCGATCTCTCGAGAGATGACCACCGCCACCGCCCAGCCCGGAACCTGCGGTTCGCGTTCCATCGCGACTAACATGACCAGAACCGCAGCTACGATGAGCTTGTCCGCCAGCGGATCGAGCAGCTTCCCCAATGTGGTGGCGAGGCCGTAGCGCCGTGCCAGGTAACCGTCCAAAAAGTCAGACAGCGACGCGAGAAAAAACGTGGCGGTTGCGGCCAAGGCGGCTTCGGGCCCTGGGTCGGTAAGAAAGGCAACGACGACCGGAATCAAAAAGATCCGTAGGACAGTAAAGAAGTTGGGCCAGTTCGCCAATTCCTTCCACAACGGTGCCACTCCCGCGCTCAGTTCCGCTGAGCGTAACGGTCACGGAGGTACCGGTCGCGAAAGTTCAGGACGCGGGCAACGTACTCCCACGTTTCGGGATACGGCGGAATGCCACCGTGGCGCTCTACCGCCGCCTCGCCAGCGTTGTACGCTGCTAAAGCGAGCCGGAGATTGCCACTAAAGCGGTCGAGAAGGTACCGCAGGTGGCGGACACCTCCATCGACATTTTCGCGCGGGTCAAACACACGGATAACACCATGGCGACGGGCCGTTGACGGCATCAGTTGCATGAGGCCGAGGGCCCCTTTGGGCGAAACTGCATCGGGGACGAAATCTGACTCTGCCCGGATTACTGCCTTTACCAAGGCCACGTCCACCTGATGCCGTTCCGCAGCGTCGCGAACGATTGCCTCGTAAGCCTTGTACCGGTTGGGGTCGGCGTAGCGGCGACCCCAACTTGTCCACCGCACAGCGCGCCAGGAATCCTTTTCGGATCGATAAAAGCGGTACTTTGGCTCAGCAGGGGCGTTGGAAAAATGCAGCACGCCGCGCGAGTCACGATACACATAAATGTCGGCGGCCGCTCGGCCGGCCAGAACCAACCAAGCCGTTAGCAGGCAACATGACCACCTCGCACACAGTCCCTGCATGGCCGCCACACTACTTGCAGCTTCATTCCTGGTCAACCGAAATATGCAGTAGAGTTCATTTGCTGGACCGCGCGTTTTCTTTTGCATCACCCGGTGGAGGGACCTTGAGACTCATGCGTTGCGAATGATTTGCAGTCTGCTCCGGGTCGCGGCGTTGGGCGGCAAAAGCGCAGGCGCTTGCATCGTTGTGCCCAGCTAAAATGCCCGGCCAACCGGCGCTTGGCTGAAGAAACACCACGCAAATGTGGGCGGAGCGAGCCCGGTTCGTATCCTCCTCACGTAGCCTGCCGTGGTGCACTGCTCCGCGTACCTCAACGATCGGGTTCTCTCCAGGAGGACTACAGATAAAGGCAAATATCAGGAGTTCGCAAAGGGGCTACGCTCATCAAGAGGATCATTGGCGACATGGCTGCGTCACTGTGCTGCTTCGGCAGCGCGTACCAGTGCTCGTATTGGATCTCTTCGTGGCTAACACGCGGGCGGTGGGGCAAACGCTCGAGCCCCAAGATTGGCAACACGGCTGGTACCTGGCGGAGTAGGGGCGGCGGCACGGCTGATGTAAGGCTCGGCGCTCTTGACCTCGCGCGCCCGACAAGGATTCGCAAAGGCGAATGGGTGCGCTCTGCATCGAGGCGACAAAAAAGAAGAGGGAGCGGCGGTGGAAGCGTAATCTCTGGCTGAAGGTGTTTTGCGTTCACGCTGTGCCTTGTCCAACAAAGCCGGTTTCCGGTGCGGCGACGCGTTGAGCGGCGCACTATGAGTCCGTGCGCGACAAGGCGGCGTGCAAGTGCCGAGGCGTACCGCTGAGGACGACATGCCCGAAGTGGCCAGTCTTTGCGCCTGCGATGCCACTCATTGACCGCAGTCGCAACCATCCCCTAATAGGAGTTTTCGAGTTTCTTGCCGATGGGTTCGACAACGCGTTACATCTGCATTCACGGTCACTTCTACCAACCCCCGCGCGAGAACCCTTGGCTCGAAGCCATTGAAGTGCAAGACTCGGCCGCTCCCTACCACGACTGGAACGAGCGGGTAACTGCAGAGTGTTACGAGCCCAACGTCTCTGCGCGAGTGCTCGACCCGCGCGGGAGAATTACCACGCTCAGGAACAATTACAGCGCCATCAGTTTCAACTTCGGACCGACCTTGCTCGCTTGGCTCGAGCGGGAGCACCCGGAACTATACGCCGAGGTCTTGCGGGCCGACGCTGAAGGGAAAGAGCGTTACGGCTGCGGTAACGCGATGGCTCAGGTGTATGGACATGCGATCTTGCCGTTGGCCTCTCCCAGAGACCAAGTGACACAAGTGCGTTGGGGCATCGAGGATTTTGTGTACCGCTTTGGCCGGGCCCCGGAGGGAATGTGGTTGCCTGAGACCGCGGTGGATGACCATGCACTTGCCGTGCTGGCCGATCACAAGATCCGTTACACCATTTTGGCCCCCCATCAGGCTAGGCGAGTTTCGTATGGAGGCGGGCCCTGGCAAGATATTCATGGAGAAGGGATCGATCCGTCGCGTCCGTACCGATGCGAACTCGGCCATGGCCGCTCCATCGTCGTTTTCTTTTACGACGGCCCACTGGCGCGGGGCATTGCCTTCGAGGGCTGGTTGCGGGATGGGCGCGCGCTTGCAGCCAAATTGGTGACCCGCGCCCTGTCGGTCCAAGAAAACGGGCTAGTGCACGTTGCCACCGATGGGGAGACGTACGGGCACCATCACCGCTTCGGAGAGATGGCGTTGGCAGCGGCGTTGGAAGCTCTAGAGCAAGACGAGCGCATCAGTTTGACCAACTACGGAGCCTATTTGCGCCACGTTGAAGTGCCAGATCGGGTGGAAGTCCGACCGTTTACGTCCTGGAGTTGTGTGCACGGGGTCGAGCGATGGCGTGCCGGATGCTCGTGCCATGCAGGACACGCTTCCTGGCAACACGAATGGAGAGGCCCGCTGCGAGAAACGCTAGACTGGCTCAAGGGGGAGCTTGACAACCTCTTCGAACGGGAAGGAGGTCGGTATCTGACCGACCCGTGGGAGGCGCGCAACGCGTACATCCGGGTCCTGTTGCGCGATACCGACGAGGAACGAGAGTCGTTTCTGGCGCAACACGCGCGGCGCACGCTGCAGCGAGAAGAGCGTGTGCAAGTTTGGAAGCTGCTGGAAATGCAGCGGCACGCGTTGCTCATGTTCACGAGCTGCGGGTGGTTCTTCGACGATCCCAGCGGTCTCGAAACGACGCAAGTTCTCACGTACGCGGCCCGCGCGATGCAACTGGCGGAGCATTTCGGTTGCTCCTTGTTCGAAACCTTTTTGCAACGGTTGCGTCCCATGCGCAGCAACCTGCCCCAGTATCGGGATGGTGCGGATGTGTTCGAACGTCTGGTGCGCCCCCGCATGAGCGATCAGCGGCGTGTGGTCGCTCACTACGCGATGAACGCATTATTTGACCCGCCTCCGGCTGTTCAGAAGATGTACGCCTACCGCTTCGTTTCTCAGGAACGGGTGTTCGACACCGGCGGTACCCCATCGTTCTCGGCGGGAAAGGTGGAATTGTACGAGCGAGCAACAGAAGAATCGAGCCTCTTGGATTACGCCGCTGTGCACCTCGGTGGTCATGATTTTTTCTGTGTTGTCGACCATGCGCAACCAAGCCGCGACTCGACTTGGCTGCGACACATGCTGCAGACTTTTCGGACCCAGCCCATCGTCCAGTTGCTGCGGGAGCTCGAGCAGAAGTTCCCGTCCGGCCATTTCACGTTGGCTGATGTGTTCGTGGCCGAACGGCGGCGGATCCTGCATCAGATAACCAGCGAAGTGCTCGCGCGGGCAAGTCGGCTCTACGAACGGATCGTGAGGGATAACCGACGACTGATCGAATTCCTCGTGCACAATGAGCTGGAACTTCCCGAGGAATTGCGGATTGCCATGCGTTTTGTTGTCCGGCGAAATTGGGAAACGCGCGTCCAAGAGTTTGCTGCTGGCACGGCGGAACTGGATGAACTGGTAGCCGTGGCAGACAACGCCGCTCGGTGGGCGTTGGACGTGGATAAAGAGGTCGCTGCTCAGGTGCTGGGGCGAGCCTTGGCCGATGCGGTTGCTTGCATCGGAAGTGCGCAGGGAGAAAAGTGTTACCGCCGCGCTCGGGCGATCCTCGAAGCTGGGCAACGTTTGGAACTGGCTGTAGAGCTCAGGTGGGCGCAAAATTTATTTTTTCGGTTGATCCATAACCACGATGCTGCAGCCGCAGCAATCTCACGGTCTGCGCTGCAGGAACTAGGGGAAGCTTTAGGCTTTGCGATGGACGTATGGCGCAACGACGGCGAGGGTTAGCTTGACGTCGGTTTTCCGCTACGGCATCAAGAGCTGCTCTCGGACCGTAGGACGGGGCTGAGGGGAACGTGGAGCGTAATGTTTTTGGCGAGAGGTGAGTACCATGGCAGGCGACGTGGAACTTGAATCGGTTTTACGAGAACAGCGGTTATTTCACCCGCCCGCGGAGTTTAGCGCGCGGGCTAATCTAACTCGCGCAGAATACGAAGCCCGAATGCGCCAGGCGCAGCAAGACCCCGAGGGCTTTTGGGCGGATATCGCCACGGAACTCGAGTGGTTTGCTCGGTGGGAGAAAGTACTCGAGTGGAAGGCCCCGTTTGCCAAATGGTTCGTCGGCGGAAGAACGAACCTGGCGTACAACTGCCTGGATCGGCACCTCAAAACGTGGCGTCGCAATAAAGCAGCGATCATTTGGGAAGGTGAACAGGGGGAGAGCCGGGTGCTCACCTACCACGATCTCTTTCGCGAGGTGTGCCGCTTCGCCAACGCGTTGAAGCTCTTGGGCGTTGGCCGTGGTGATCGGGTCGGAATTTACCTGCCCATGGTACCCGAGGCGGCCATCGCAATGCTGGCGTGTGCGCGGATCGGTGCAGTCCACAGCGTTGTGTTCGGAGGCTTCAGCGCCGATGCGTTACGGAGTCGGCTGGTGGATGCGCAAGCCAAGGTATTGGTTACCGCCGACGGCGGCTATCGGCGCGGCGGGATTGTGCCCCTAAAAGCAAACGCCGACGAAGCTTTGCGCGACGCGCCGTCCGTGGAAAACGTTGTTGTTCTGCGTCGAACGGGAGAAACCGTCGCCATGAAAGGAGGCCGCGATCGATGGTGGCAAGAGCTGGTAGAAAAAGTTCCCGACGAGTGCCCGGCTGAGCCACTGGATGCTGAGCATCCGCTGTTCATTCTCTACACGAGTGGCACGACGGGCAAACCGAAAGGGGTCGTGCACACAACTGGTGGGTACATGGTGCACACGTACATCACGGCAAAGTGGGTGTTCGACCTGAAGGATGAAGACACGTACTGGTGTACGGCAGACGTCGGTTGGGTTACGGGTCATAGCTACGTCGTATACGGAATCCTCGCCAACGGGGCCACAACCGTGATGTACGAGGGAGCACCGAACTACCCCGAGCCTGATCGCTTTTGGCGCATCGTGGATAAGTACGGCGTGACGATTTTCTACACTGCGCCTACGGCGATTCGGAGTTTCATGAAGTGGGGACGCGAATGGCCCCGGAAACATCGCTTGTCGAGCCTCCGTTTACTCGGAACCGTAGGCGAGCCGATCAACCCTGAGGCCTGGGTCTGGTACCATGAGGAAATCGGTAAGGGGCGATGCCCGATCGTGGACACATGGTGGCAAACGGAGACTGGCGGCATCTTGATCACTCCCTTGCCTGGGGTCACACCGACGAAACCCGGATCAGCGACGTTGCCTTTCCCGGGAATCGTCGCCGATGTGGTTACCAAGGAAGGCGCCTCGGTAGATGCGGATCGGGGCGGGTACCTAGTGATTCGCCAACCTTGGCCTGGGATGCTGCGAACGATCTACGGTGATCCCGATCGCTACGTGCAACAGTACTGGAGCCAAATCCCGGGTTGTTACTTCACCGGCGACGGCGCTCGGCGCGACGCAGACGGTTACTTTTGGATCATGGGCCGAATCGACGACGTCGTGAACGTCGCCGGCCACCGCCTAGGCACAATGGAGGTAGAAAGTGCCCTGGTGAGCCACCCGGCGGTAGCAGAGGCAGCGGTGGTGGGGAGGCCGGACGAGATTAAGGGGCAGGCAATCGTGGCGTTCGTGACTTTAGAGTCCGGCCACAAACCCACGGAAGAATTGAAGCTCGAGCTGCGGGATCATGTAGCGAAGGAAATAGGTGCTTTTGCACGGCCAGAAGAAATTCGCTTTGCCGACGCACTACCGAAGACCCGCTCTGGAAAGATCATGCGCCGGTTGCTCCGAGAGATCGCGGCCGGCGCGGAAACTCTCGGTGATACCACGACTTTGGAAGACTTTAGTGTGTTGGCCCGACTGCGGGAGGAGGAAGAATGAAAGGGTTAACCGACCGCAGCGGTTTTTTGCTCGCCAGTTTTGCTTCGTAGGTACAGCCTTGGCTCTTCGCGTACACAACACCCTGACAGGGAAGATAGAAGCGTTTGTTCCGTTGCATCCCCCGAAAGTTGGAATGTATGTGTGCGGTGTCACCGTGTACGACCGTTCCCACGTGGGACATGCGCGGGCGCTGGTGACCTTCGACGTGGTTTTCCGGTACTTACGGTGGTGCGGCTACGAGGTGACCTTCGTCCGCAATTTCACCGACGTGGACGACAAGATTATCGCCCGGGCCCAGCAAGCAGGGATTTCTACAGCGGAGCTCGTAGCGGCGAATCTTACAGCCTTTGACGAGGACGTACGGGCGCTGGGATGCCTGCGACCGACCAAGGAGCCGCGTGCCACGGAGCACATCCCGGAAATGGTTGCGCTGATCCAAAAGCTGATCGACCGCGGGCTTGCTTATGTCGCCGATGGTGACGTGTATTTTTGCGTGGAAAAATTTCCGAGTTACGGCAAGCTCTCCAAGCGGCGCTTGGAAGATATGATTGCCGGTGCTCGCGTCGATGTGGACGAACGAAAGCGCCACCCCATGGACTTTGCCTTGTGGAAGGCAAGCAAACCTGGAGAGCCGACCTGGCCGAGCCCGTGGGGTCCAGGGCGTCCAGGCTGGCACATCGAATGTTCTGCCATGGCTACGAAGTACTTAGGGCAGCCATTTGACATCCATGGAGGAGGCGCGGATCTGATCTTCCCCCATCACGAGAATGAAATTGCACAGTCCGAAGGGGCGCATGGGTGCGAGTTTGCCCGCTATTGGCTGCATAACGGGCTGGTCACGATTGGCGCTGAGAAAATGTCAAAATCGTTGGGCAACTTCATGACGGTGGCGGAAGCGGCTGCTCGGTCTGGGGGAGAAGCAGTGCGGTTGTTCGTTTTGGGTACCCACTATCGCAGCCCTCTAGACTTTGCGCCGGAGCGACTCGATGACGCTGCCCGAGCGCTGGGCCGGATATACGACACCTTGGCTCGTGCGGATGATGCCGGTGCGGATCCGACAGCGCCGCCCGATGCTGTGCGCATCCAGGAATTTCGGGAGGCGATGGATGACGACTTCAATACGGCACGCGCGCTAGCCGTGCTGTTCGATACCATTCGCGACCTCAACCGGGCGATGGACGAGAAGCAGACGACGAACTTGGGCCCATTGCGAGCCACTGTACGGGAACTCAGTACCGTGCTGGGAATCGGCGGGAACGACCCCCACGTGGTTCTGGAAGAGGAGAAGCAGCGGCATCTTCGTTCGCAGGGGCTGAGCCCAGAATACGTCGCGAACAAACTAGCGGAGAGAACGGAGGCGCGGCGTCGAAGAGATTTCGCCACAGCGGATCGGATTCGCCAAGAGCTTCGGGAACGGGGGATCGCAGTTGAAGACACCCCGCAAGGCACCGTTTGGAAAGTCGCTCGTTGAACCGGTGTATCCAGCCAATCCCTCTCCAGCCGGCAGCAGCGGCAGCAACGAGGCTTGAGCAAAGTCGCGTAAAAACGCCGTCGTGGTGCACGTTGCCCTTGCCCGCTTGGACGTAACCGCACGTCAGGCGGGTGTTGCGGGGAACAAGCATGTTACGGCCATTCCCGTTTTTCGTGGAGGGCCGCGCTGAGACGGTCAGAGAAATTCGCTCGGTCGACGCGCAACGGGAAGCAGCGGTTTTGGGGACAGGGCACGCAGGAGACGATGGCTCGCCAGAGAGCGAGACAGTCCCGAGGAAACAGAGGTTCTGCCCGTGTGCCGGTGCAGCCGCATCCGGCTTGCTCCGTATTCCTCGTGCCGGGAAAGCAATAGCGGCGCCCTAGGAGGTGTGCCGTGTCTGGCAACTGCAAGCAGCGCAGTTCCGCGTAGGAGCGGCGTTAGGAACACGTGGAGGTCGCATCCCAGACTTGGCCGTGAGACCCGTGGCAGTTCAACCTGCGAACGCACGATCGTAACTTGCGCGTCGGAGAGAGCGCGCCCGGAGAGATTCGAACTCCCGACCTACTGGTTCGAAGCCAGCCGCTCTAGTCCAACTGAGCTACGGGCGCGCGCCGGCTTTTAAAAGACGAATGCGCCGGTTTGTGCAAGATCATAAACGCGGGCTCGCCCACGCGGGGAAGTTGCATGCAGGGGGCGGCCTTCCTATTGTGGCGTCACGTTACTGCACCAGTGCTCAGGAGGGAACCCATGGGATTCCGAGTAGCGATCAATGGCTTTGGCCGAATCGGGCGCTTGGTCTATCGCATCGGCACGGAACGAGGGCTCGATATTGTGGCGGTGAACGATCTCGTTCCGGCTGACAACCTCGCGTACTTATTGCAGTACTACCCCACCCATGGGCGGTTTCGCTTGAACGGGCGACCGGTAGACATCCGCGTGACAGAAGATGGTTTCACGGTGGACGGCAAGGCTACTCGCGCGTTGTCGGTTAAGGATCCTGCGGCCCTCCCGTGGAAAGAACTCGGTGTCGATTACGTGCTCGAGTCCACGGGGCTCTTCACCGACTACGAATCGGCCGCAAAGCATCTTGCTGCTGGGGCGAAACGGGTCGTCATTTCCGCTCCGACGAAAAGTAACCCGGATCAAGTGCCTACGTTCTGCCTTGGAGTGAACGCCGACCGGTACGATCCTGCCCAGCATCGGGTCATTAGCAACGCCAGTTGCACGACGAACTGCCTGGCACCCCTGGCAAAAGTCCTTCACGAACACTGCGGCATCGAAGAAGGGTTGATGACGACGGTTCACGCCGTCACAGCAACGCAACCCACCCAGGATGGGCCTAGTAAGAAGGACTGGCGTGGCGGGCGCAATGCTTATCAGAATATCATCCCGGCGAGTACGGGAGCCGCAAAAGCGGTCACTTTGTGCATTCCAGAACTCAAGGGAAAACTTACTGGCATGGCGTTCCGTGTACCGACGGCAGATGTATCGGTGGTGGATCTTACATTCCGTAGTGTCCGGCCTACAAGCTTGGCCGCGATCAATGCAGCCGTGAAGGCTGCGGCGGAAGGTCCGCTGAAAGGCATCTTGGCGTATACGGAAGACGAGGTTGTCTCCAGTGATTTCATTGGCGACCGCCACAGCAGCATCTATGACGCGAAAGCTGGGATCGAGTTGAATGACCACTTTTTTAAAGTGGTGAGCTGGTACGACAACGAGGCTGGCTACGCTTCGCGCTGCGTGGACCTTCTCTTCTTGTTGGCCGAGAAAGACGGGGTGCTCCGTTAACCTTGGCGTGTAAGCTGGCCGGCCACCGCTGCGGTAGCCTTTGCAACGGCCTCTGGGTCACCCAGGTAGTAATGCCGTAGAGGCCGGAGGTCTTCGTCCAGCTCGTAGACCAGAGGAATCCCCGTCGGAATATTCAGGCCCACGATTTCGTGGTCGGAAATACGGTCGAGGTACTTCACCAGCGCTCGGAGGCTGTTGCCGTGAGCTACGATAATGACCCGTTCGCCTGCCCTCAGAACAGGCGAGATGTGTTCGTGCCAATAAGGAAGGAACCGCTCTACAGTGTCCTTGAGGGATTCGGTTGCAGGCAGCAGATGCGGGGGCAGCTTGCGGTAGCGGGGATCGAAACGCGGATGGCGCGGGTCATCGGACGAGAGCGGCGGCGGGGGAACGTCGTAACTGCGCCGCCAGATCTGAGTCTGTTCCATGCCGTGTTTGGCCGCAGTCTCGGCCTTATTTAGGCCTTGCAACGCTCCATAATGGCGTTCATTCAAGCGCCAACTGTTATGGACCGGAATCCACATGAGATCCATTTCTTCCAGCACGATCCACAGCGTCTTAATGGCCCGCTTTAGCACCGACGTAAAAGCCACGTCGAAGCTAAATCCGCGCTCGCGCAGAGTCTGGCCAGCGGTTTTGGCTTCTTCCTCGCCCCGTTCGCTGAGGCCAACGTCGGTCCAACCGGTAAAGCGATTCTCTTTGTTCCAAACACTTTCCCCGTGACGTAACAAGACGAGCTGCTTCATGACCGAATTCCCGAGTCTTCTGCTACCAAAGGGAGGAAGCTCGAGCCAGAGAATGAAGAGAAGGAAATAGCGGTGCGGCTGCGTACCCAAGGATTCAGCGGTGGCGGACAAGGGGCACTGAGCGCGGCACGCAGCAGACCCTCGGCCGTTGCACCGAACGAGTGTAGGAGGTTGGCATGGAGACGCAAAGGAAAGTGCCCGGACAACTTCTTCCAGCAAGCGAGCTGGTCGATGTGGGGCGCTTGGTGAGTGCTTACTTCACGGAAACGCCAGACCCTTCGGACCCAGCCCAACGGGTTAGCTTTGGGACTTCAGGACATCGGGGAAGCTCGCTCCGGTGTAGTTTCAACGATGCACATATTGCTGCGATTGCCCAAGCCGTTTGCGATTACCGCCGGGCCTGCAAGATTGACGGTCCACTGTTTCTCGGTCGGGATACGCACGCCCTTTCCTTGCCCGCATGGATCACGGCGCTCGAGGTTTTGATCGCAAACGATGTCGAGGTGGTCGTGGATGCGGAAGACGGGTACACGCCAACGCCCGTCATTTCTCACGCTATTTTGCGGCACAATCAGGGCCAGGATCGTCGCCGTGCTGACGGCATCGTAATTACGCCGTCTCACAATCCCCCAGAGGATGGCGGATTTAAGTACAACCAGACTCACGGCGGACCTGCTGACTCTGAGGCCACTCGCTGGATCGAGCGGCGCGCCAACGCTCTTCTGGAATCCCCCCGGGAGATTCGCCGGATTCCCTGGAAGCGCGCCAAGAACGCGCCCACACTTCACCGCCACGACTACGTTGGCGCCTACGTGCGCACTTTGACAGAAGTTGTGGACGTTGCAGCAATTGGCCAGCAACAACTGAGGATCGGGGCCGACCCACTTGGAGGCGCGTCGGTGGCCTACTGGCCGCGGATTGCAGAAGTGTACCAGCTACGTTTGGCTGTCGTAAACGATCAGGTTGACCCCACGTTTCGCTTTATGCCGGCAGACTGGGATGGTCGAATCCGTATGGATTGTTCCTCGCCGTATGCCATGCGTAAGCTCGTTGACCTCAGGGAGCGCTTTGACATTGCCTTTGGCAACGATACGGATGCAGATCGGCACGGGGTCGTCACGCGACAAGGAGGTCTTTTAAATCCAAACCACTACCTGACCGTGGCGGTTTGGTACTTGCTGCAACAGCGCCCGCGTTGGCCAGAAGCGGGCCGGATAGGGAAGACTGTCGTGACGACTCATCTCATCGACCGAATCGCGGCATCCTTTCAGCGGCAGGTCTTCGATACACCGGTCGGCTTCAAGTGGTTTGTCGAAGGTCTTTGCACGGGCTCGATCTTATTCGCAGGGGAAGAAAGTGCGGGTGCGACGCTGCTGACGCGCGAGGGGCGTGTGTGGACCACGGACAAAGATGGCATAGCTCTGAACTTGCTCGCTGCGGAGATCCTTGCCGTACTGGGCTCGGACCCGAGCGAGATATATCGCCAACTGACGCAGAAACACGGCGAGCCGGCCTACGAGCGAATCGATGCACCGGCCACGAGGGAGCAGAAGAACGCTCTATCGCGCCTCCGGCCGGCCGACGTGAAATTGGTGGATCTTGCTGGCTCGCCGGTGGTCGCTGTTCTGGACACGGCTCCTGGCAACGGTGCGCCCATTGGTGGCATCAAGGTTGTCGCAGAGGACGCTTGGTTTGCGGCGCGGCCCTCTGGTACGGAGGACGTTTATAAGCTTTATGCCGAAAGTTTTCGCGGCAAGGAACACTTGCGCGAGGTTCAGGCTGTTGCCCAAGCATTCCTGCAGAAGGTTCTTTCTACGTAATGGCTCAAACGCCGAGGGGCTTCGGTGATTCTAGCTGTTGACATCGGTGGTACCCGCACCAGGCTGGCCTGGTTCGAGCCGCAGCGCCTCCGTTACCCACGGCATCTGCGGCAATACATGACCACGGAGATTCGGACGTTACTGCAACTACTCCACGACTACTCGAAAGAAGTCGGCCTTTGGCCCTCTGCTGTGGCGATCGGCGTTGCCGGCCCTGTGGTTGGAGGCCGCAGTTTCACCGTCAATCTTCCTTGGGTTGTTGACGCACAGGAGCTCAGGGACTGCTTCCGGATCCCCCACGTGGCCGTGCTCAACGATCTCGAGGCCGCAGCGTATGGAATTGCCCTCCTGGAGGAGCACGACTGCTGCAGCCTCCAGGCTGGGGTGCCAGGGGCTCGAGGAAATCAGGCGGTGCTGGCGGCGGGCACTGGCCTTGGCGAAGCCGGGCTTTACTGGGATGGCTCGACACATCACCCCTTTGCCACGGAGGGCGGCCACGCGACCTTTTCGCCCTCGAACGAAACAGAAGATGCGCTCTCGGTATGGCTGCGAGCGGAGTTTGGACACGTGAGTTGGGAGCGAGTGCTATCGGGCCCAGGGCTGGTCAATATTTACCGCTTTTTGCAGCGGCAAAACCGGCTGCCGGGCAGTGGCAAACAAGAATCTCCGCACGACACGGCTCCCTCCCCGGAGGCTATTGCCGCAGCCGCACAGAAGGGCGATGCCGCTTGCCAGGCCGCTCTTCAGATGTTCTGTCGCCTTTACGGGGCGGAGGCCGCCAATCTCGCCCTTAAGCTGATGGCAACCGGTGGGGTTTTCATAGCCGGCAGTATTGCCGTACAGAACCTCGATTTTTTCAAACGAGGCGAGTTTATCTCGGCGTTCCGGAACAAAGGGCGAATGCGTCCACTGCTCGAGGCCATTCCGGTACGAGTTGTCCTCGTCGAGGAGCTGGTACTGCTGGGAGCGGCGCGTTACGCGTCACTGGTTCCGTAAACCCAGGCCGGCTGCTCAGGGCACGATGCCGGCACGGCGCAAAGCCAGGTAAGTGGTGTACCCTCCAGAGAGATTTGCGGCCTGAAAACCATGGTGCCGAAGGAAACGGGCCGCAAAGTACGCGCGTTGCCCCACACCACAATAGACATAGACGCTGCGATCCCGAGGTAACTCCCTGTAGCGGGTGCGGAGTTGGGAAAGGGGAATCGAAACGGCGTTAGGGATGTGCCCGGCTGCAAACTCGTCTGGTTCTCGAACGTCGAGGAGCAACGCGCTGCTACGGTCGAGCGTGGCCCAATCCGCCAGTTCCACGTCTCCGTGCAACACGTTTTGGGCGATCATGCCAGCAAGGTTCACGGGGTCCTTGGCTGCCCCGTATTGTGGGGCGTAGCAAAGCTCTGCCTCGGCCAGGTCATCTACTGTGCCTCCGAACTGAATTGCCGTGGCCAGTACGTCGATGCGTTTGTCAACGCCTTCTTGACCTACAGCCTGAGCTCCAAGCACCTTCCCATCGTCGAGCGAAAACAGCAGTTTCAGATGAATGGGTTTCGCCCCAGGGAAATACCCTGCATGGTGCCCGGGATGCAAATAAATCGCCGCGAAGTTGCTTGCCCCAATTCGGCGGAGCCCCTTTTCGGTGGCCCCGGTACAGGCGACGGTGAGCCCAAAGACGCCAACGATTGCAGTCCCTTGCACGCCGCGAAACTTGCTCGGCCTGCCTGCAATAGAATCGGCCGCAATCCGGCCTTGGCGGTTAGCTGGCCCCGCAAGGGGCAAAATCGTTTCCTGTCCTGTCACGACATCTTGCGTCTCGACGGCGTCGCCCACGGCCCAAATGTAAGGGTCAGAGGTCCGCATCTGGGAATCGACAAGGATGCCGCCTCGCGGACCGATCGCCAACCCCGCGTCGCGGGCCAGATGTACCTCGGGTTTCACCCCCAAAGCTAAAATGACCAGTCCGGCCACGTGCCGATGGCCCTTTTCCGTGACAACGCAGAGTCCCGCGTCGTGCGGTTCGATGTGGTCGAGCCCGTCGCCCACGTGTACCTCCACCCCATGCGCCTCCAGGTGCTCGACTACCCACGAAGACATCTCCGGGTCGAGCGGGGGCAGGATGTGATCGAGCTTTTCCAGCAAACACACTTGCAGGCCCCGCTGGACAAGGTTTTCGACCATCTCCAAACCGATAAGGCCTCCTCCGACGACGACAGCCTTGACTGGTCTCTTCTGCTCGATCCAAGAGCGAATCGCCCGCGAGTCGGGAATGCTGCGGACGGAGAACACTCCGGGGAGATCCACACCAGCACAGGGAGGCCGAACTGGCGATGCGCCAGGGGCCAAAACCAACACGTCGTATCGCTCTGTACGCAAGGCCCCTGTCTCTAGGTCGCACACGGTTAAGGTGCGGTCGGCTCTGTGGATCGCGCGCACCTCGGTCATCGTTTGGACGTCGATGTTGAATCTTTGCTGGAAGAGCTCCCGGCTAGCAACCAAAAGCTGCCGTTCGTCTGCGATCACATTGCCTACGTAGTAAGGGAGGCCACAGTTGGCGAACGAGACGTAGGGGCCACGATCAAAAACGACAATCTCGCAGCTCTCATCCAGGCGGCGCAGCCGCGCCGCACACGAAGCGCCACCGGCCACACCTCCAACGATGAGCACTCGCCTCATGTTCGACCTTCCCTTTTGTTAGCGCCAGCCGATGGGCTCGTAGCCTTTCTCGCGGAGACAACGCTCCACGAAGTTGGCAAATACCGGGTCGGTCGCCCTCGGCTCAAACGGATGCAAGATGCTCGAAAGGAAACCGCCGGTAGCACCAGTTGCCGCACCCACCGCCGCTCCCCGGCCCGGATCGCCCCCACCCACAGCACTACCGACAGCGCCGACGGCAGCGCCGGCAGCGGCCCCGGTCGCGGTGCTGCGCACGACTTGCCGCGCCTTGGCCTCAGCGGCTGGACCACTTCGGACAAAGACGCGAGCCCGGGCGACGCAATCTTCGATGTCTTGGCGTGCTTTGTCCTCTCCCACACGGAGGTAGCGGTCGTTGGGATAGAGAACAGGGCGGGGACTAGCGCAGGAGACGGCCGCGGCGGCTAAGGCGATCGCGGTCATGAAGTTGCTCAAACGGGGCATCGTTCACGATCTATCCTTTGCGTTTCACACCAAGCAGGGGAGCCGAGCCGAGGGGTGAACTCGCCGGGCCACCCCCAACGCTTCGCTCGAAGATTTCCCGCAGCACGCATTCCACCTGCTCCCGTAACGTTCCTCTTCGCGTGCCAAAGTGAGAGCGGGTGGCCAACGCTACTTCACGACCGACAATGTCGGCCATGACCAACTCAGAGAGGAAGTGGCAAATCGAGGATTGGATTTGCTGTCGCCGGAGCCGCTGCCGTGCTTGTCGTTCCTCGGCAGAAATTCCTGGCTCGTAGGGATCCGGCAACTGCCCGGCGAGCTGGGCACGTAACACGCGGCGCAAACGCAACTCCCAAGCCGGAGACAACTCCACGACAAATTCCCCGGACCTTTTGCCTGGCCTTACTCGGATTCCGCAGTCCCGTGCCATCTTGCGCAGTGAGACCGGTAGCAACAGCAGTTGCCTTTGTCTACGCGCTAGCCGCTCACGGCAAACGGATCGGCGACCTGGCATTCTCCATAGCGCCTGCGACCAAGCTGATCCGAGTAGGCCGCCAGAGCGGGGACAAAAATTGTCAGGCCCGTCAACTTTGCTTCATGGCGCGGGCTCCCTCTCCGGAGAAAAAGGTCAAAACGTGCCCGGGTGAGCCGAAGAAAAACGGTTGCTTCATGCGAAGCTTCGCGGTACGAGCTTTGCTCAAACCGAAGACTGCATTCTATGCGTTACGCGGCTTCGCAGAGGGCTTTTACACTCATCGAGCTCTTAACAGTGGTGGCAATCGTGGGCGTATTAGCGGCCATCGCGATACCGCAGTTCATGCTTTATCGGCAACACGCCTTCGACGGCCTCGCGCAGGGTGACCTACGAAACGCGGTGACCGCCGAGGAAGCTTACTTTTCCGCAAACGGCACCTACATCAGTTGTACGTCTGCAGCGGATTGCCAGTCCAAGCTGCATGGGTACACGAAGTCCGACACTGGGGTGCGGTTGGCCATTAATGCGACCACAACCAAGTTCGTGGGAACAGCCCAGCACGTTCAAGGGAGCGGCGGAGTGTGGAAGTTCGAGAGCGAGGGAGGCCGCTTTATTTTCGAAGAGTGACTCAGCGGCACGGTGATGCCCGGAGCTCTGCGCCGAGCCCTTCGTCTCTAAGGTCTTAGTTTTGGTTTTCACCCTGTTTGGGCCGCGCCTCGGAGCTGCGCCAGCACTGTAGCGGAATCAGTTACCGTGGCGATGAGCGGCATGATGTTCTCGATGGAGAATCGGTGCCATTCTTCGGGGTAGCTTGCGCAGCAGTCTTCCAGAACCACCACCTCGAAGCCACGGTTGACAGAGCCCCGCACGAGCCCTTCGACAGCGAGGTTAGTGGACACGCCGCCCACCAGCAGCACCGACTTTCCCAGACGCCGCAGCACAGGGTACAACTGCGTTCCGTAAGACCCATCGATGCCGACGCAGCGCTCCAGCACAAAATCAGAGGGCAGGGGAGCGAGCGCCTCGTGCACTTGCACTCCCCAAGTTCCTTCCACGAGCAAGGGCCGGCGTCCTGCAATGCGGTGCAGTCGAGTTTGGGGCCGAGGCATGTTGGGCTTGTTCGCCACGTTGATGTAAAAGACCGGGATTCCTGCTGCCCGGCAAGCCTGAAGGACTTCACGGAGCCGGGGCACTACTCCGCGGCGGGCCACGGCCTCGGACAAAACACCACTCAGTCCTTTTTTTCCGATGTTCGATTCATGCACGATGTCGTTTTGCATCTCTACGATGCACAGCGCAGAGCGTGCCGCATCGAGGGTCCACGTACCTTGGTCAACGTCGTGAGTCATCGGAACACTCCGGCCGCAAGAAGTTCCTCGTACTCCCCTGCACTCATTCTCAGCAGCTCGCGACAAACGTATTCTGTGTGTTCCCCCAAGCAAGGTGCGGGACGGAACTGCCGTTCGGCAACGCCCGAAAAGCGCATGGCGTTGGTTTCGCATAAATGGCGGCCAATGACTGGATGGTCGACCTCGCGAAAATGGCCACGCCACGCCAGTTGCGGATCTTCCAACAGCTCGGCAAAGTTCCAAACCACGGCTGCGTCGAGGCCTGCCTGAACCAGGCGCTCCGCTAGTTCCTGAGCCCGGAACGTCATAGTCCAGCGTTCCAGGCAGGCTTCCAGCTCGCCCACGTGGGCAAGGCGCCCTTCCACCGTGTCGAAGCGCGGATCCTTTGCCCAATCAGGATCGCCCATGACCGCTCGCAAAGTCCGCCAATCCTCATCGTCATGGACCGCTAGCGCAATCCAGCGATCGGTGTCATCACCTTCCGGGGCACAACGAAAAACCCCATGTGGCGCCGCATCGCGCGAACGATTTCCGCAGCGTTCCAGCACTTGGCCTCGGGTGGTAAAGGTTAAAATGTTCTCGCTGAGGCATACGATACCCGCTTCGACTTGGGAGAGGTCGATGTACTGTCCTTTTCCGGTACGCTCCCGATACAGCAACGCCGAGGCCACTAAGAGAGCGACAAAACGCGGGGAGAGGGAGTCCGTAATCGTTCCATACGGGCCAAGCGGTTCCCGATCAGGCCAACCCGTAAGATGGTTAAAACCCGCGAGCGCGGATCCTTGGCCACCGAAACCTGGGTAGTTGCGGTCCGGCCCGGTTTGGCCATTGAGACAGGTACTGACCATAACGAGGCTTGGTTTGCGCGCGGCCAGCGAATCGTAATCGAGCCCCCACTTCGCCATCGTTCCAGGGGCAAAGTTCTCTGCCAGTACATCGCACCAGTCGACGAGTCGCAGCGCAACCTCTCGTGCTTGCGGGTGCGACATGTCGAGTGCGACGCCAAGCTTATTGACGTTCACCATGGCAAACATGTGGCTGCCGTCAAACCCTGCCGGATCGCCTGGAGTGTATCGTAAAAGCCGAATGAAATCGGGCCGCACCCGCGATTCGACCCGAACCACAGTGGCTCCGTGGTCGGCGAAATAACGGGTACCGAGCGGCCCCGCAGCGCCGCCGCCAAACTCGAGAATCTTGACGTTCTCAAAAAGGTGACCTGTCATGGGTTTCTACGTGCGGTCTCGCGTGGCGGACAGAGAGCGCAAGACGAGCTCGTTATGCTCGCCGATGCGCGGGGCCGGACGCCGAATGCATGCCGCACCGAGGCTAGTCAGCGCAAAGTATGCCGGATACCGCAAGACCAAGCCCCGGCCCGGGTCTTCGATGTCCACGAAGAAGCCTCGTGCTGCGAGCTGTCTCGAGGCGAGAATTTCTCTGGCGGTCAAAGCCGGGGCGAGGAGCAGGTTTCGCTCGCAGGCAACCTGAAACAATTCGTCCATCGTCTTGGTTCGAAAGAAGGCACCCAACGCGTCTTGGATGGCGTCGACCTCTTCCTGCGAAATGGTATTGTGATTGTAATTTTTCCAGTCGCGTTCCAATGCAGGCGCAGCCATTCCGCACTCGCGGATGTAATCGACCAGCGCTTGTATGCCAGGGTTGCGAGCTGGCCCGCCCCGCAAGGCAAACGAGATCCAACCATCCTTGCAGGGCCACAGCTCGCGAAAGAAGGCCTTGGCTCCACGAAACCCTCCGCCGACCCGCTTTCCGGTAAAACCGGTGAACGGATACTGAGTTGGCACCGTCATGTTGGGTATCGTCAGGCACTCCTGTAACGAAACGTCCACGGTCTGAGCCATGCCGAGTGTCGAGCGTCCCCACAAGGCGAACACCGTTGCCACCGCCAGCTCAATCCCTCCGTGAAAGTGCGTGACTGGCAGGCAGCAACGTACGGGTGGCCGATCGGGATTGCCGGTCGGGTACAAGTTGCCACCCAACGCGAGCACGGTAAGGTCAGATCCCCGACGCTCTGCATAGGGTCCCGTGGTTCCAAATGGGCTCAACCGACAGATGACAATTCCAGCGTTCGCTTTGCGCAGTTCGACTTCGTCAAGGGCATGAGCAAGTGGTCCGACGCATGCGCCAGCGCCAGCGGTTTCTAAAATGGCATCGGCTGTCCCGATGAGCTCGAGGAACGTGGCTCGATCTTTCGAATCTGCAAGATCGAGGGTCACGCTGAGTTTGCTTGTGTTCAGGGCGAGCCACGGGACGGACAACTCTGGGTCGGGGGTGTCACCAATGAACGGGCCACGGCGGCGCCCAGGGTCACCTTGTGGCGGCTCGATCTTGATGACCTCAGCACCCAGTTCTGCCAGCAGCTTGCCTGCGAGGTAGCCCGGCTCCTCGGTACAGTCGAGAATCCGGAATCCAGCCAAGTTCATGTTTCCGGCGAGCTGCACACTTTGCCCCATACCAACGGGGCGGACAGTCAATCAAGCAAGGCGGTGCCGATAGTGCAGTCTCTTTGTCCATGGTATCAAACGTTCGATGCTGAAAGCAGAAAATATTGGCGATTTGTTGCGAGAAGCGGCAAAGCGCGACCCTGGAGCTACCGCGTTTCGCTACCGGAGCGAAACCGTCACGTATGGAGATTGGTCAGCCTGGGCAGACCGACTGGCCGGCTTCTATTGGTCGCAAGGGTTGAGGCCTGGGGATGTTGTCGCTTTGCTTCTGCCCTCCACGCCGTTTTACCTAGTTGCGTACCTCGGTGCCGCACGGGTGGGACTGGTGACCGCCGGCATCAACCTTCGCTATCGCCGGCGAGAGATTCTGGCGATTCTCGGGCGTAGCCAAGCCCGGCTTCTGCTGGCAGCACGGCGTGGCCACGAGGGGATGGACTTCCAAGCTCTCGTCGAAGCAGAACGGAGCAACCTTCCAAACTTAGAACGTTGCTATTGGTTCGACGAGCCAGAATTCATCGACACTCGGGGGTTGATCGAGCGGCTGTGCCAAGGGGCGGAGGCTGCTCCAGCGCTGGCGGTCGACGGAGATCAACCAGTGGCGATTGTTTTCACCAGCGGCACAACGGGCGCTCCCAAAGGGGCTTGTTACCTTCACCGCAACCTACTGGCGTTGGCGGAAATCGAGAATCGGCGGTACGAGGCTGGCCTAGAACCTGTGCGGAAGCACCTCGCGGCTGGGGTGTCGTTCGCGCACCTCGGGACAATGGCGCGCATTGGAGTGCAAATCAGCCAGATGAGCATGTCCATTATTCACGACCGTTTCGATCCAAGCCTCGTCCTGGCTATGATTGCAGGAGAAAGGCTCCCGCACCTTGGTGCTTTTCCCACGCAGATGATCGCGTTACTGGATCACCCTCAACGCAGCCAATTCGATCTTAGCTCTTTGCGGAGCGTACTGTTGGGAGGTGCCCCCGTTGCCCCCGAGCTGATTCAGCGGGTCCAGCGAGAGTTGGGCGCGACGGTGAGTGTTCGGTATTCCTCGACCGAGATCGGCATCGCCACGGCTTCTCTCCCAAGCGACCCGCCACAAATGCTTTGTGAGACGGTCGGCAAGCCCACGCCCGGCGTGGAGTTGCGGATCGTGGACGGAAACAACCTACCGCTGCCTGCCGGCGAGGTGGGAGAAGTGGTTGTCCGGTCCCCTGCCACCATGGTGGGTTATTGGAACGACCTGGAAGCAACTCGCCGAACGATCGACCAGGAAGGTTGGGTGCATACCGGGGACCTAGGGTTTTTAGATGAGGCCGGGTACCTGCACTTACGTGGTCGCATGAGCGAGATGTACATCCGTGGCGGATTCAACGTGTATCCCATGGAGGTAGAAAATCTTCTGCTTCACCACCCAAAGGTGGCGCGGGCGGCGGTGGTTGCTGTTCCGGACTCTCGACTGGGGGAGATTGGTTGGGCCTTCGTCGTGCCGAAACACCGTGACGACCCGCCCACACTAGAGGAGCTGCGCCGGTTCATCGGGCGTGAACTTGCGAGCTTCAAGCGGCCGGATGGTCTGACAATCCTTGACGACATGCCCCAGACCGCGATGTTCAAGCCCGACAAGCGAGCCCTGCGAGAGCTCTGGCAGCAACGTCGAGCCTCGGAGAGGTAATCCGCCCCGTGGTCTCGGGGAAAGCCGATGCAAGTCGACACGTTCCTGGCAAAGTACGGTTTGCTTGCAGCGTACACGGGTAGCGTTTTCGAAGGCGATACGGTGATGTTGATTGCGGGAGGACTCTCACGCTACGGCCTGCTTTCGTGGGTTGGTGTCTGGGCCGCGGGAATAGCGGGAGCAGCCACAGCTGATATCGCATGTTACTGGCTTGGTCGGCTAGGGCAGCGATCGTCCGTAGCGGGGCGCTTCAGGAAATTGGCTCGTGCTATCGACAAATATGGACTCTGGGAAATCCCCCTAGCCCGCTTGGTTCCAGGGACGCGCGTAGCCAGCATGGTGTTTTGGGGCTCCAGGGGACTACACTTCAACACATTTCTCCTACTGGACTTGCTCGGGTGTACCTTGTGGGCTGGCTTGTTCGCGGGCTGTGGCTGGTTTCTGGCCGTTCAAGTGGAGACACTGCTACCCGCATTGCATCGCTTCGAACACCGGCTGATGACGCTCGCCATCGTTGCCGCTACGAGCTTAGTCGTGGCGCGATATGTTCTCCGCCGGCGCCGGCGCCTCGGCAGCCCAACGGCTAGCCGACTACAAGGCTGAGCGATTTAGTGGAGAAAGGTGATGCAGCCAAACGCTTGAAACAAGATCCGGAAAGCTTAGCGGCTCGGTTCGTTGCACCGACAGCGGAAGCGCCTTGGTCATCGGTAGGTAGCACTAAAAGCACACTGTTAGGCTGCTTTCGGGGCTCAGGTTGGTGCATCAGTCCTTCGGAACACTGAACTTGCAATCCGAACGGACCGCGCGGTTTTCGCTCGTATACCCCAGGGTGTCCAGTCAGTTGCGAGCACCGCATTTTTCCTGCGCGTGGTTTCACTTAGGTCGCAACCCCACCGGGGACGCGCGAGGGCGTAGCTAGCGCGCTTCACTGGTACATGGTCACTAAGGATCTTATGTGCGCTACCCACGTCGCCCGCGTATCGTAGGGGCGGACGGCAGTCCGCCCGCGGTCCCGCGAGCACCTACGTTCCCACCTCAACCCGAACCCCACCCATGCAGTAGGGGCGCATGGCGATGCACCCGTGTCGCCGTCACCGCCCTCGTCGCCGTGTGCCACAGGGGCACTGCTGCCCCGATGTAGGAACGCACGGCAGTGTACCCGTAGTGCCACGAGCGTCCACGTTGCCGTTTTAACCCGAACCCCACCGCCACGCGGTAGGGGCGCATGGCAATGCGCCCTTGTCTCCATCACCACCCGAGTTTTCGTATGTGCCACGTGCACCGTGACACGATGGGAAACTAGGGTGTAATGGTCCCAAGGGGATTCGAACCCCTGTTACCGACGTGAGAGGCCGGCGTCCTAACCGCTAGACGATGGGACCGATCATGAACGACAACGCGGCCGAGCGACAGGCCGCCGCCCGGCCGCCTGCTGAGCTGAGGAGGTAGGACTCGAACCTACAATCGCCTGATCCAGAGTCAGGTGGCTTGCCAATTAGCCGACTCCTCAACAAACTCAGCGAGCCTTCAATTAAGCGGAGAGCCGCTGCGAGTCAAGTTGTGGCCGACGCGCCCGAAGACCCGAGTTGCTTGGCTAGCGTCAATGCCCGATCCAACCGGTTCAACGTCTGGGCTTTGCCGAGCACATCGAGCACCTCGAAGATGCCTGGGCTTACGGTGCCGCCTGTGACCGCAACCCGCACCGGCTGTGCGATCTTGCCGAGACCCAGACCAAACTCGTTCAAAACCCGTTCGAACGCTGCCTGAATCGTTTCGCCACACCAGTTTTCTTCCGCAGCAAGGAGTTCCCTTAGGCGTTCCAGGGCGGGAATTACGTCTGGTTTGAGGAAATGCTTTCGGATTAGCTCCGGAGGAATCTCGATGGCGTCGGTAAGGTAAAAGCGCCCGAGTTCGACGAGCTCAACAAGCGTTTTCGCGCGCTCCTGCAGCGTAGCCACCATTTTTGCAAGCCACGCTTCGTCCCCCGGCAAATTGTACCCTTTGGCAGCAATGAACGGCTTCACGGCGAGTGCCAACTCGTGCGACGGTGTGCTCTTCATGTAATGGAAGTTCACCCACTCCAGCTTCTCTGCGTTGTAGACCCCCGCCGACTTTCCGACATGCTCCAGGGAAAATTTTTCGATCAACTCCTGCCGGGTAAAAATTTCCTGATCCCCATGCGACCAGCCGAGGCGCGCCAGATAGTTCACCAGAGCGTCGGGAAGGTAGCCCATATCTCGATAGGCCAAAACGGAAGTGGCACCGTGGCGCTTGCTGAGCCGGGTCCGGTCCGGGCCCAAAATTTGGGGTAGATGAGCGAAGGCCGGAAGGGGATAGTCGAGCGCGCGGTAGATGAGAATTTGCTTCGGCGTGTTTGCAAGATGATCGTCCCCACGAATCACGTGGCTAATCCGCATGAGGGCGTCATCGACCACGACACAAAGATTATACGTGGGGCTTCCGTCGGAGCGAACGATGATCAGGTCGTCCAGCTCAGAGTTTTCGAACACCACGTGGCCCTTGACCAAGTCCTCCACAATCGTCACGCCTTCGAGTGGCGCTTTGAAACGAACAGCGTACGGTTGGTTTGGATGTTCCACAGTGCGCTGCCGGCAAGTCCGGTCGTACATGGGCTTGCGGCCAGCCTTTAATGCTTGCTCCCGCTTGGCCTCGAGTTCCTCTTGGCTGCAATAGCAACGGTATGCGTGGCCCGACGCAAGCAAACGTTCGGCGTGCTCCAGATAAAGGGCAAGGCGCTCACTTTGGTAGTACGGCCCCTCGTCCCACTCGAGCTTGAGCCAGAGCATGGCGTCTAAAATTGCCTGGATCGATTCCGGTGTGGACCGCTCGCGGTCGGTGTCCTCGATGCGAAGGACAAACTGCCCACCGTGATGTCGCGCAAACAAGTAGTTGAAAAGCGCTGTGCGGGCTCCTCCTAGGTGAAGGTAACCGGTGGGGCTTGGTGCGAACCGGGTGCGAACCGTACTCATAGAACCGGCCCGCGCCTAACAGCGAGGCTTACAGGTGTCAACGCAACACCCGCGCTGATTGGTGAAAGGCCACTGGTTGGAGCAGGCGGAAGGCCCATGCGGAAACCAGTGCACGCGAAGCCACCTCAGTCCACACCCTCCACCGTCAAGCCGCGCTCTCGCAAAGCCGCGGCGAGAAGCAGTCGATAGCGCTCGTAAGTGGGTTCTTGAGCGAGCCACCACTCGTCTTCTGCACGCTCGGCGATGCCGATCGCGGCAACTCCCCGCAGCCGCGCTGCGTAAATGCGAAATGTACCCGGTTCGCTTTTATGGCTAAGCACAGCGGCTGGCAGGACTGGGCCGTCGAAGACGAACCAAACCGGGCTCGCTAGATCCTCGGGCCTCGCACTTGCCCAGAGGTAGGGAAAGTCGGCAAGCCAAGGAGGGCCCGGTTCCCCTTGGGGCACCAGGCCTTCGCTTGCGATCGTAGCGATGCGTTCCGCCACTTGGGACGGGGTCAGAAAGGGCGCCGTACCGGGCCTGCGGCGTTGCTGTTCAAGATCGAACGGAACCAACAACCGCGGGGGTCGGGCCGCGGGTTCGAGATCGCTGAATAGGGTGGGGAGAATACGCTCGAGATCCCGGAATCGTTCTTCGTGCAACGCAGCAAGGGCCTCACGGTAACGGGATGTAGAGCGAACCTCTTGGGTGCGGTGGCGGATTTGTTCCTGGAGCTGTTGTAGTTGCTGCGCGAAAGCTGAAATGGCAGGCTCGTCGGCGCGGCGACGCTGAGCGTATCGTAGGTGCCGGCTAAGCTCGTCCAATTGCCGAGTTAGTTCTCCCTCGATCCAGTCCCGCAATGGTGCCAGCATGCGGGCTTCGTCCGCCAACCGACTCACGTCGGCGTGCGCTTGTTGTAAGCCCAGTAACGTATCAGCGTCCATTGCTGGAGAAGTGTAGGGCAAACCCCCTCCGTGGCAAAGGCAGCCGTGGGCAAAGGGCACTTGGTTCCATTGCGAGCCAATAACGCTTTGCTAGCTGGTGCTGGCATGAACCTCCCCTGGATTCGGAGCGTTGTCCGCGCCATGCGCCCGTACGTGCCGGGGGAGCAACCGCAAGAGCTAGGTTTCATCAAGCTCAACACGAACGAGAACCCATACCCTCCATCGCCCCGAGTGATCGAGGCCATTCGGAATGCAGCGAACGAAAGCCTGCGCCTTTACCCTGACCCCACGGCGCGTTCGGTGAGAGAGGCAGCAGGGCAAAGGTACGGCGTGGACCCAGACCAGGTCTTAGTCGGGAATGGATCGGATGAGTTGCTGGCGTTGATCGTACGTGCTTGCGTCGATCCCGACGATCCCGTTGCCTACCCGTATCCTACCTACAGCCTGTACGATACGTTGGTCGAAATCCAAAACGGGCGGCCGCAGCGGATTCCCTATTCAAGGGACTTCGTCTTTCCTGCGGAAGAGCTGAAAAGGGTTCAACCGAAGCTGGTGTTCGTCTGCCACCCGAACTCGCCTTCCGGTACGCCTGTTAGCGTGGATCGGATCAAAGGGCTGGCCGTTGACTTGCCGGAGACGTTGGTCGTGGTTGACGAAGCGTATGTGGACTTCGCCAATGAGAGTGCGCTCGGGCTGGTGCAGACGCTTCCGAACGTGATCGTGCTCCGCACGTTGTCGAAGTCTTTTTCCCTGGCTGGGCTCCGGATTGGACTAGCGTTCGCGGCGGCCAACACGATTAGAGAGTTGGCGAAGGTGAAAGACTCCTACAACGTCGATCGGCTCAGCCTGGCTGGGGCGCGGGCGGCCTTAGAAGACTACGAGTGGATGCAACAACACGTCCAACGAATTCGGGCTACGCGCCATCGGTTGGTGGGAGAGCTGAGAGAACTCGGCTTCGAGGTGCCCCCGAGCGAGGCCAACTTTGTGCTGGCTCGCCGGCCTGGCCAACGTTTGGAAGGGCTTTACCAAGCCCTCAAGCAGCAGCGCATCCTGGTGCGTTACTTCGACACCCCAGAGCTGTACGATGCGTTGCGGATTACCGTGGGAACGGACGACGAAATCGACACGTTGCTTGGTGCCTTGAGGACAATGCGAGCCTAGTCCAGCGGCTCGTCCTCCAGGGACTCGTCCGTCTCGTCCACAGCGCCCACGTCCTCTTCTGGTGTCGGGGTAGGGCCGCCAGGCGTGGGAGTGGGTTTCTCGATGAAGTCCTGCGACGACTTGTTCAAACGAGTGACCAAGTAGTCCCGAACTTTGAAAACCGTTGGGCTTTTCGAGCCGACAGCAAAATACTCCTTCGATCCTTGTTCCGTGGTCACCATCCCGATACGCATCGACCCGATTTCCTGCTGTTCGGGACCCAACAGCCGAACCGTCAGCAGCGGCTTGTCGAGCCCATAGGCGGCAAGGTCGGTGGGTTCGTCGGCTGCGATCTCGTAACCACGCAGGTCGTGGATGTCTTGCAGCCACTGGCGGATCAAGCTGGTGGCCGGCTTGCCCTCGACCCCCTCGACAGCCCACTGGTCCTTTTCCTTGGCGACTAAACGGAAGTTCGTGCCGTCGCCGCGGCCAATTTCCACTGTGCGTACTTGATCGGCGTCGTAAGCGAGAACGAGCTTGTCGCGAAAGTCCGTGAGGTTTTTATTCAAATCGCGCCACACCCAGTCGCTCACCGTGTAGATCGTGGGTACGCCGCTAGTTTGTACGTAAATTTCGCTCTTCTTCTCGGGGTTTTCACCACCGATCAGCACATGTTTCTCCGCTTGGTCTTTGCCCAAAAAGAGTACGACGCGAAGCCTTGGCGCGTCGAGGCCGTAAGGCGAAAGATCGGTGGGATTATCGTTGGGGAAATCGATCGCCCGCATCGTGCGCAAGGTGGACAGGAAAGAGCGCACGGTGGGCCCGTCTGCAGGATAGTTCCCCGGTTGCTCAATGACCCACTGGCCGTCCTTTCGCGACAGACTGATCGTGCCGTCGCTGCGGACCAAAGAAAAGCGTTGTACGTCTTCGTCGGTGAAGTTGAGAATCGCCTTGTCCCGTACGTCTTTCACCTGTTTATCCAGCCCGGCTCGGAAGGCAGAGGTGGTCAGGCGTACCTTCTTGTCGTCGAGCCGTTGGATGTATGCGGAAAAACCGACCGGCGTGTTTTTCCCTACGGCCACTGCTGGGAGTTCACGGTCCTTGAGTTTCAATTCGAGGGTGACAAAGGGCGGATCGAGGCCAAACTGCTTGAGGTCCGTGGCTTCTTCGATCTCCCGTTTCACCTCGCACTCCGCGATGGTGTTCAGGAGGTTTTTCACTGTAATCTCATCGGCAGGGGCTTCGAGGGGTTCCACCAAACGCCAAACCTCCCCGGTTTTTCGCAGGAGGATGTTCCGATCTTGGAACCGGAGGCGGACCTCAACGATCTCATCAGGCTTGATCGCAAAGAGCTTTTTGGCCTCAGCTTCTTTTTGCTGCCGGGGGAACTCCATCCAATACAGGTAAGCACCGAGCCCGGCCAAAATGAGCAACAGCACTAGAGTGGTGCGGAAGCGCATGACCCTCTGCCTCGCGATACGTGGCCGCTGCTACTCGCGGCGCCACCACACAGCAATTCCAGCAATCAGGATGAGTTGCGGAATGAGCAGGACGGTAAGGTAGAAAGTCATTAAGCTTTGTTCAGGAGTAAACTGAATCCTTGATGCGCGGATCCCTCGTGGTCGGATGGAAACAAGATCGCTTTCGCCCACGAGCCACCCGACGGCGTTCAGGAGAAGGTCGCGGTTGTAGAACGTACCGTCGAGCTCGCGATTCGATGCAAACTCAATGCTGCCGAACACGACGATTCGGGTCGACCCCTCCTGCTCCCGGCCCATTTGTTTGAGATTGGCATCGACCGCTGCAGCAACGGGAACGGGGCCCTTGAGATCTGCGTTGCCGTCCAGTGCGGCTTCGCCTCGTTGGAACACGCCGTCCAAGTCGGTTTCACCCCAGCTCGAAGGGCTGGTCTTCACCAGTTCCACCACCGTCAAGCCGGACTTTCCCGCTGCATCGGCTTTGACCGAACGGGTCATGGGGAAAATCGTGCGCTGTTTGAAATCGCGCGTGATTTCATGAATGCCGTACGTGTTAGCCAGCGGCGTCAAACCAAGGGCAGGACCTTGGAACAGCCGCACCACTTGATCGACAACCACGTCGTTGCCCAGCTTAATGCCCCACTTTGCGAGCAATGGCGCAAATTCAGCACCAGTCCGGGGAGGAATCAGAGCGAGAAGACGGCCGCCGCGGTCCAGGTACGACTCGATCGCTTGGATTTCGTGCTCGAGAAAGGGGCGTTGTGGGCCAGCAACCACAACCACCGAGCAGTCATCCGCGACCTTTGGCTCGGAAGCAAGAAGGACTTTTTTCACCTCGTAGTTTTCGTTCGTCAAAGCCGAGCGAAAGCTGGCCAGGCCCTTGGGGCTCTGCAGATCGTCGAGGTCCGGTTCACCATGGCCCTCGATGACGCAGACAACCTTGCGGGTTTTGCGCGTCACCTTGATAATCGCGTTCGTGAGATTCTCCTCATTGGGTTGCGTCACCAACGTACTCTCGTTGCCGTACTCGACCCTCACGGTGTTGTACGTGCGGATCTGGTACTTCTCGGCCAACTCGGGCTGCTTATCCGGATCGATCAACTCGTACGAAACTTTAGACGAGTATCGGGCGTAGTTACCGAGTAGATCCCGCAGCTCGGGATTGATGCCTCCTTCTACGAAGGCGAGCATTTTGAGCTCGTTCTCCAGATTCTTGACGACGTTGATCGACTGATCGGACAGGCTGTAAACTTTTTGTTCCGTAAGGTCGAAACGCTTGCTGTGGCGTGCCCCAAGATAATTCAGCACAATGAGGACGCCCAGGAACGCAAGCGAACCCACGATCACGTTCGCACCGTACCTCGTGGAGCGCTCGCTGACCACATTACGAACTTGCTCCAATCCCGCGCTGAGATACGCGATGAGGCAAAACACACCAACGACGCCGTTCGCGGCAATGTACACGACGTCGATCATGGTCCGGCCGCCAGTGAAGGCTCCGGCGATCACAGCGAACAAAAGGAAAACGAGCCCTAAGAGCCCCAGCAGCGACTGGTTTCGGCGCACGGCTTACCTCCAGCGTACCGATTCTACTGAGCGATGGGTTAGGTAAAGGGCGAGCGTGATCACACTGCCGAAGTAAATCAGATCCTTTGTCTCGATGACGCCTTTCACCATTTCCGAGAAGTGTTCAGTGAGCGACAGATACCGAAGCACCGCCGCTAGAGTAGGCCCTGCAGTTTCCGCTGGCCAAGAAATCACGTACAACAGCAGAAGAACGATCAGACAACTGACCGCTGCCACGATTTGATTGTCGGTAAACGATGACGTGAGCAAACCCACGGTCGCAAAGGCCACGGCAAGGAGAAACAACCCGAGATAGCCGGCGGCGATGATTCCTGGCTCTGGGTTACCGTAAATCAAGAGGATCGCCGGGTAAACGGCGGTGAGGCTGAGCATAATGATGAGAAAGGCGACAACGCCGAGAAATTTCCCAATCACAATTTCCGCGATGGAGAGCGGGGAGGTTAGAAGCAGTTCGTAGGTCCCAGCACGTTTTTCCTCGGCAAAGGAGCGCATGGTGATGACCGGAACCAAGATGATGAGAACGACCGAAAGGTTCCCCAGAAGCGGCGCGACGACGAGTTCGTTCAGGTTCAGTCGCATTTGCACTTCGGGGTTGCGGAAGCTCATGTAGATCTGCACCAGGAAGTTGAAGCGATTGAGCAGGTTGAAGAAGAACCATCCCCCGAGCAGCATGAAGCCGGTCAGCACGACGTAAGCGATCGGAGACACGAACGCCGACCGCAGCTCCTTGCCCGCAATGGTCAGAGCGTTTTTCATGCTGTGCCCTCCGTTGCACCAGACGGCACCGCTGTATCCTGGCTGATATACCGCAAAAATACTTGCTCTAGCGTGGTGTCCCGCGTGAGGTTCTCCAACATGTCTTCTACGACGATCCGGCCCTGATTGATGATCACCACTTTGTCACAAAGCTGCGAAACCTCAGGTAAGATGTGGGTGGACAAGATCACGGTGCGGTCGGCAGCCAGCTCCTTGATCAACGTGCGAATATCGATGATCTGTCGCGGGTCCAGCCCGATGGTAGGTTCGTCCAGCACCAGGACGGACGGGCTATGAATCATTGCCTGGGCCAGTCCGACCCGTTGTCGGTACCCCTTCGAAAGATGGCCGATCACGCGGTGAGGAACGTCTTCCAAGCCACACGAGCGCAATACCCGGTCGACCGCGTCGTTGAGCTCCGCTTTGGGAATGCCACGAATGCGGCCGACGAAACGGAGGTAAGCGAGAACGGTCATGTCGTTGTACAAAGGCGGCGACTCCGGCAGGTAGCCAATGCGGCGCCGGCACTCGTACGAGTCTTCGAAAATGTCGTAACCGGCGATCTTCACCGTGCCCGAAGTAGCGGGCATGAAACCAGTGATGATCCGCATCGTGGTCGTCTTGCCTGCTCCGTTCGGGCCGAGAAACCCCAAAATCTGGCCTTTCTCGGCCGTGAAACTGATGTTGGAAACGGCCGTCAGTTCGCCGTAGCGCTTGGTGAGGTTTCGTACTTCGATCATCAGCGACGCCCCGTTGACGAAAAACTAGCCGAAGAATTCAAGCGCAATGCCGCTTCAGTGCGGCGCATCCGATTAGCCAGCAGGGCTCTGGTTGTCAATGAATGAGCGACGGCGACGCCGGCCGGCGGAGGGTTCTCTAGTTTGTCTGCCCGGCACGAAAATGACCTCTGCACTCGTGGCACGAGAGGGTTACAGTTACCGAAATGCACCAGGATCAACTTGTGTGCGCCGCAGGGTACTAGCCGACGAAGGCTACCAACTCGCGGGCAGAACGACGCTACGGTTGCGACGAGAGTGATCGTCGATAAGGCCAGCCGGCTTGACGACGGACAATTGGGCTTTTGTTCTCACCACTTTATGGCAGCAAGCCAGCAAGCCTAAACGGAGATTGCTTGCCAACGGTCGCTGTGGAAGCGCCACGCCTTCAGTGCCGCACGGGCGATGTAATCTCCTACGAGCGAAAGCCAAAGCCATTGTAACTCCAGGTGAAACACCTGAGCCACCAGGTAGGCGCAGCCCAGTCGGCAACCGTAAAAGCCGACGAAAACCGCCACCAACGGAAAACGCGTGTCGCCTGCACCACGTAAGGCACCACCGAGGGTGAAGTCGATAGCCATAAAAGGCTGGGAAAGCCCGAGCGCCCAGATGAACAGCACGGTGTCCTGGATGACCGCAGGGTCGTCCACGAACGCCGAGGCAATCGGCCGCGCCAAGGCGATGATGGCCAAGCCGCATGCTGACATGAGGTACACCGCCAGCCGGTTCGACTCCCAACCGGAGCGGCGCGCAAGGTGCGGCTGTTTCGCCCCGAGATTCTGCCCCACTAGGGCCGCCGCTGCTGCTGCAAAGCCGTAGCCCGGAAGGAAGGAGAGAGCGAGGATTCTTACCCCAATGAAGTAAGCGGCGACGGCGCTCGTACCGTAGCGGGCCGCGAACACTAGGTAGAGAAAGAAGCCCACCTGCATGAGCAGTTGTTCCGTTGCGGCCGGGTAGCCAATGCGCAGCACACGCCGAATGAGGGGAAAGTCCAGCCTAAAGTGGTCCGGCTCCAGCCGCAGGGTTAGCCGACCTCGAAACAACAACGCCAAACCGAAGATCGTTCCGATGGTAAAGGCGATGACCGTGGCCAGTGCAGAACCCCTTACTCCCAAAGCAGGCAGCCCAAACGCTCCGAAAATCAAGACATAGTTGCCCACGACATTCACCGCGTTTACCAACGCACCAACCCAAAGGGGCGTGCGTGTGTCTCCGGCTGCTCGCAGCGCCGACCCGATGACGAACAATGCTGCCGACTGAGGAATCGACAGCATCACGAGGCGAGTGAACCAAGCGCCAAGCTCGCGCACTTGCGGCTCGACACCGAACCAGCCCACAACCGTTTCGGCAAACACAATGACGGGGGCGATGCACACGCAGGAAAGAACAAAGGCGGCTATGAGCGATTGCGCGACCACGCGTTCGGCAAAATCTCGCTGGCCGGCCCCGATGGACCGTGCCACGAGTGCTAAGGTGCCGGTTCCGACCGCGGTCATGGCGATGCTGACGCTATTGAGGATTTGCGCTCCCACTCCCACCGCAGCGACAGCGTTGGCCCCAAGGCGCCCCACCATCAGGGTGTCGACCAGCCCCACCAGCGACTCCAGAAGCAGAGTTACGATCACCGGCCAGGCAAGCTGCCAAATTGCCTGCACTAACTCCTGACGGCTGATGGTAGCCTTACGGGTTCCGACTGCAGGAACGGAAAGAGACGAAGCAGAGTCGCCATCCATGGGAGCTTTCCCACGTCAGCGAAGAAGCGAGCGTGAGTCAAGGTCGCGTGCTGCTGTTTGGCTCGCAGTAGGGAAGCGCGTCGCCGCGCGCCACATACACGTAGGCGTCTTCAATCCCATGTCGCGTCTTTACCCGCGCCCGAACGCGGGCGTAAAGTACGCCCTCGCACTCGTAGCGATCGAGTGCAGCCAAAGCCGCAGAGTCGACATTGCGCAATAAGAGCCCTCGAACGCGATGGCCCGGGGCAGGAACGACAAACGGATAAGTGTGGGGTAACTGCCGGCGTTCATGGTCGAGCAACCATGCCTCTTCGGTGTCGAAGGACCGACCCGTCAGCTCCTTCACCAGTGCCGGATCCCGAAGCGTTCCGTAAACAAATAGGTTCTGGGGCTTCGTCATGCGTAACCCATAAAGCGAAGGAAGTCATCGAGTCGCTGAAAACGTAAATACAAGTTCGTTCGTTTTTCCCGGCCGATCGTGGAAGTCGGCTCGCTTGCGTAGTTGTGCCCTGGGTAGAGAACCGTGTCGTCTGGCAGCCGAGCGAGCTTGTTCACCAAGCTATCGTACATTTGCGCCGGGTCGCTTCCGGGCAAATCCACCCGCCCGCAGCTTCCAATGAACAGAGTGTCCCCAGAAATCAAGCGATTCTCCACCAGGAAGCACTGCGAGCCGGGGGTGTGCCCAGGGGTATGGAGAAAACGGATTGGAACATCACCTACCTGCAAGCTGTCGCCACTCTCCGTTGCCACGACGTCGCTTCGGGAGAGCCCCGCAATGCGGAGGGCGTAATCGACTTCTGTCTTATGAAGGTAAACCTTCAGAGGGAAATTGCGCTCGAGCAGTTGCGCCGCACCCGCAATATGGTGGCCGAACAAGTTGCCGCCGAGATGGTCCGGATGAAAGTGCGTGACCAGTATCGCCACTGGCTTGAGGTCCTCCGCTTCGAGGGTGGTAACGATCGCGTCGATATCCCAGGCAGGATCGACCAAGGCCACTTCGCGGCTGTGGCGATCGCCGACCACGTAGATGAAGTTCTCCATCGGACCAAGCTGCAGTTGCTTTAAGTAAAGAGCGCTCGCTGCCACGTTCAATCTCCTTGCCGCTTCTTCCCGCCAGGGCGACGCTGATGGCTCTGCAGACCGCGCTCCCAGAGAAATTCCGCTTCGCCAGTCTGTTTGGCCACCCAGCGCGCGAGAACAAAGAGGAAATCGCTGAGCCGATTGAGATACCGTAACGGCCACGGACCGATGTCCTCTTCGCGACTCAACCGCAATACCAAACGCTCCGCTCGCCGGCACACAGTGCGTGCTTGATGCAGAAACGCACTCACCTTTCCACCACCCGGTAAGATGAAAGATCGTAGTGGCTCCAAATCCTTCTGGAGCTTGTCCAAGGCCTTTTCCAAAGCCTCAGCTTCGCGTTGTCCCACCCGGAACATGTGCTCGTGGTGTGCTTCTGGAGGTGTGGCTAGCTCTCCGCCAAGATCGAATAGCTCGTTTTGCAAGTGCCGGAGGAATTCGTCCACTTGGTTGCGTACAGACTCTGGCTTCGTTTCCTGGTTGAACGCGCGAGCAATACCGAGCACAGCGTTCAGCTCGTCGAGGGTGCCGTATGCCTCGATGCGGG
>BEIG01000017.1 GCA_002898795.1 bacterium HR30
AGAGTGCTGCGTGGCGCATGCTTCGCTCGACGATCTCGGTCAGCTGCCGACGGTTACGGGTGCCGGCAGTGCGCGGTCCGTACGCCACGTTCTCGTAAACAGACTTGGGAGACGGGTTCGACTTCTGGAACACCATACCAACCCGCTTCCGCAGCGCGGTAACGTCGAGCCGCGGATCGTAAATATCCAGACCATCGAGTTTGATCGTGCCTCGAATCTGTACGCCGTCCACCAAGTCGTTCAAGCGATTCAAGCAGCGCAGCAGGGTAGATTTGCCGCATCCTGACGGGCCAATGAAGGCCGTGACCTGGTGGCGGGCGATATCCAAGCTGATGTCCTGCAAGACCCAGTGATGCCCATCGTACGTGAGCGCCAGGTCGCGGATGCTCAAAACCGCATCCTGAATGGCCAGCGGCTGTTCGCGCTCGCGCACGCGATCCACCACGTCCAACTCGTCCTGCCGCAGTGCACGGCCCAGCGGCAACGCAAATGGGACACCGGCCACGGGAGTGGTCATCGCAACTCCTCAAAACACTCCTGCCGACAAACGACGCCGAATGCGGGCACGCAGCAAAATGGCAGCAAGGTTCAACATGACCACGATTCCCACTAACAACAGGGTCGTTGCATACACCATCGGCTTTGCTGCTTCCACATTGGGCGACTGAAAACCAACGTCGTAAATGTGAAATCCAAGATGCATGAATTTTCGCTCCAAGTGAAGGAACGGCCAGTGGGAATCGAGAGGCAAGGTTGGGGCCAGTTTCACCACGCCCGTGATCATCAGCGGTGCTACCTCACCGGCACCCCGCGCCATCGCCAAAATGAGGCCCGTGAGCACCCCAGGCAACGCTGCAGGCAACACAACGTTCTTCACGGTTTCGAACTTGGTCGCTCCCAGAGCGTAGGAACCTTCTCGCAATTCTCGCGGCACCGCTGCCAGTCCTTCCTCCGTCGCCACAATGACCACAGGTACGGTTAACAGCGCAAGGGTCAAAGATGCCCAGAGAATTCCGCCAGTGCCGAAGGTCGGGGTGGGCAACCGCTCGGGGTAAAAGGCAGCATCGATACTGCCACCGACAAAGTACACAAAGAAGCCAAGGCCAAACACACCGAAGACAATGGAGGGAACACCGGCAAGGTTATTGACCGCAATGCGCACGATGCGTACGGCCGGCCCAGCCTTGGCGTACTCTCGTAAATACAACGCAGCAAGAACACCAAACGGCACGACCGCCACACTCATGATCAGCACCATCAACACGGTGCCAAAGATCGCGGGGAACACTCCTCCTTCGGTATTGGATTCTCGCGGGTCTCCGCTGACGAACTCCCACAACTTGCTCAAATAAATGCGGATTTTGCCGCTGAGCGATAAAGCATTCGCTCGGTACGCCCGAACAATCGCGGCCAGAGGCAGTTCCTTCGTGGTTCCATCTGCCGCCCGCAGTACTACCCGCTCACGGTCGATTTCCGCCCGCAACTGCTCGAGCTCTTCGTGCAACCGGTCGTAATTGGCTTGGAGGGCAGCCACACGCTGACGAACTTGCTCGATCTCCGACGCAGGCGCGTTGCGGTACTCCAGCCGGCGCAAAAGCAACCGTTGTTCTTCGATCGACTGATTCACGTCGCCGAGTTCTCTCCGCTCGAGGTCTCGAATCCGCGCTGCGAGCTTGCGGGCCGCAGGCAGCCGTTCAACCAGCGCACGCCAAGCGGCTTCGTCCCCCGACGCAACTGTTTCGCTACCAACGCGAACCGCATCTACCCAGCCGTAAAAATTTCCCCACTCTTCTCGTTCCAGTGTGACCAACGGCAAGGGATAAGTGACCTTACGGATGTTCTTGCTTTCCAGCCAACGGAAATCGGCTCCGAAAAAATCCCGATTGCCCACTTGAACCAACATCCGCCTTTCTGTGCCCCGGCCGCTTTCCGCATTTGGCATGGCCTCTTCGGCACGCACCGGACCGACGACGAGTCGCCCGTCGACGAGCTCGATTTGTGCAACAGCACTGGGCCAAAAGACCCCCAGGGCTTGGGTGCAAATCAGGGTGAGCAAACCGAGAATCATCAGTACCGCCGTGGCCAAAGCTCCGGCAGTGAGCCAAACGAACGGGTCCCCCGTTTTCCACAATTGGCGAAGAGTCCCAGACATTCTTCACATCCGCTGGTATCGTTCACGCAAGCGTTGGCGCACCAACTCAGCCGCGGTGTTCACGGCAAAGGTGACGAAAAACAGCAGCAGAGCGGCCAGAAAGAGCACCCGGTAGAGCGTACTCGCGTAAGGTGCTTCGGGAATCTCCACGGCAATGTTCGCAGATAGGGTCCGCATGCCGGTGAAAATACTCCAATCCATCACCGGAGTGTTGCCCGTAGCCATGAGCACAATCATCGTCTCTCCGACCGCCCGCCCAAAGCCAATCATCACTGCGGAAAAGATGCCGGGGCTTGCCGCCGGCAGCACCACTCTGGTTGCGGTCTGCCAAGGCGTGGCCCCCAAGGCCAACGAAGCGGAAATCAACCGTTGTGGCACGTTGGAGAGCGCCTCTTCGGTGATGGAAAAAATCAACGGAATGACCGCGAAGCCCATGGCCAAACCCACAACCACGCAGTTCCGTTGATCGAACCGTAAATCCAGCGTTGCGGCCAGCCAGTGCCGAAAATCACCTCCGAACATGGTCCGTTCCAGCCACCCGCTGGCGAACCAAAAAGCCGCGCCCACGCCACACAACACCACGGCCGCCAGCGCCACTTCGACACCATGGGGCAAAGCTCCCTTCCATGCCCGCGGTGTCAGGAACCACAGCACGCCCAAGGCACTCACGATCAGTGGGGCGGCCACAACTGCCGCCAAAAACCCGGGCATGTGTCGCTCCAGTGCAGGCGCCAGAACCAACCCGGCCACAAACCCCAGCACGACGCTCGGTAGCGCGGCCATGACCTCCACCGTTGGCTTGACCAGATTGCGCAGCGCCGGCGGGCTGAACAAGGCGGTGTACAACGCTGCGAGCACCGTAATCGGTACCGCGAACAACAACGCATACACCGTACCTTTCACCGTGCCGAAGAGAAGCGGAACCAGGCTGAATTTGGGTTCGAAATCATCCGTGCCGCCCGTAGACTGCCAAACGAAGGCGGGCGCATCGTATCCCTCGTACCACACCTTCCCAAACAAGGTTCGCAGGGTGATTTCCGGGTGCGGATTGTCCACGCGCCAACTGGTCACCGTTCCGTCGGCACCAACGGCAACGATGCCGTTCGCTTTAGGCGCCAACACGGGAGCAACCATCGCTCGCTCACCGAGCGCAAGCTCCAGTAACGTTTGCTCCGACGTAGAGTGCCGTAGTGCCACACGGCCTTCGGCATCTGTGGTGACGAACCCCTTATCGCGTTGCGACGGGGCAATCCACGCCACCGACGCGGCATGAGGCGCGAACGTGTGAATGCGCTGAAGTACCCACTTCCCTTGCTGCTGCGCACTTCGCACGGGCTGCCACACCGTCACGCGCCCGCGTGCATCCCCGACCACAAATGACTGGTCGCCAATGAGGTATTCGACCGCCGTAATGGGGGAGGTCTCGCCCTCGGTTGCCGCACGCTCGTCGAGCAGCACTGGCGTCTGCGGGTCGGAAATGTCCCAAACCTGCACGCCTCCGTTTCGGCGGCCAATTGACAACCGGCTTCCACGTCGGTCCAGCGCGAGCGCTGTAGCATCGTCCACCGCAAGCGTCGTTCGGGCCTCGGTTGCTTCCGCCTCTCCAAACAAACTCGTCTGCACTTCACGAAACCAAAGCGCGACCCGGCCTGAACCCTCGATCCAAGCGACCTTCAAGGCGCCGTCACGGAAGCGCGAAACGGCAAAGGTCGCTGCAGTCTGTTCCTCGGAGGGGACGGGCCAATCTCCGAGGCTTTCCACCGTAGTCACGAGGCGACGGCCACTGGCCTCGAACACCGGCTCCACCTTCAACCTTGCGGCAATCAAGTGACCGTTCTCCAACCAGGCGAACACCTGATCCGGATCGAGCCGGCGAGCAGAACGAATCGCTTGTCCTTCGACCCCGGGTAGCTTCAGACGCTCAGCAATTTGCCCGTCACTCAAGCGAACGAGTGCGATAGTACCGTCGGCATGAAGCACCTGGAGAGATTCCTGGTACTCGTCCACACCGATGGCCAATACGCCTGTGTTCTTGGGTAGGCGCACCTTGTCGACGCCGACCACCCGCGCGCCTTGCAACAAGGGCCACGTCTCCGCGGAAAGGAAAGCCAACATGGTCAGGATGCTGACCACCGTTGCCAATCCGCCTACGGAAACCACGTACCGTGCAGCTACATCGCTCCACCGACGACGCACGGTGCGCGCGGCCCACAGTGCTGCACGAGCGGCATCGGGTCGCACGGTCAGCTCCTTGCTCCAGCCAAAGCCTGCCTCCTCATTCCACCTTCGCTCGTTCTTCTTTCACCACCTTCGCCGGCAGGGGCAGGTACCCATCCTTGACCACGATTTCTTGCCCTTCCTTCGACAAGACAAACTTCAAAAACTCTCGCACGAGCGGATCCAGCGGCTTCCCAGGCTCCTTGTTGATGTAGATGAACAGAAACCGAGCCAATGGGTAGGTTCCTTTGTACACAGTCTCGCCCGTCGGCGCCACCGGCGCAGCACCTTCCTTCGGGGCGAGCGCCAAAGCCTTGACCCCGGAAGTACGGTAACCGATGCCACTGTAGCCAATACCGGCAACGTCCTCCGTCACCCCCTGGACCACAGAGGCAGAGCCCGGTTGTTCTTTCACTTCGTCCTTGAAGTCGCCACCACCTAAAGCATGTTCCTTAAAAAACCCGTACGTTCCCGAGGCCGAGTTTCGCCCATACATACTGATTCGGCGATTTTGCCAAGCTCCTCCCAGCCCCAACTGGCCCCACAGGTCGATCGACGTTGGATAACCCAAACGCCGGGTCTTCGAGAAGATGGCGTCCACTTGCGGCAACGTCAGCGAGGTAATCGGGTTATCCTTGTGAACATACACAGCGAGTGCATCGACCGCAGTTTTGATTTCTGTGGGCTTGTAACCAAACTTTGCTTCAAACTGGTCGCGTTCGGTTTCCTTCATCGGGCGCGACATCGGTCCCAACTGAGCCGTGCGAGCAATCAACGCCGGAGGCGCCGTGCTCGAGCCTTTGCCCTCGACCTGCACCCGGACATTCGGGTACACCTTGGCAAAGCCCTCGGCCCAAAGGGTCATTAGGTTGTTCATCGTATCGCTGCCAATACTATTCAAGGTACCCGACACGCCGCTGACTCGTTCGTACGCGGGCAGTGCCGGATCCACCTTCACCGCCTCTTCTGCCTGGGCGCCTATGCTCACGAGCAATACGACTAACGGGACAACGCGCTTAGCCATTTCTCGCTCCTTTCTTGCTGATTCACGAAGGGACTAAAAAATCACTTGCAATTGCGTGCGGGCTTCGAGATCGCGCCGATCGGGTGCCTGGGGGATTTCGTAAACGAGCGACCCAACGTCCGCCTGCACTTTGAGTGCGTGCTGCCACACGAACCAACCAACTCCAGCACGATACTCCTCCTGGCGATTGCCCGCACCCTCGGGGTCGACCCGCGCATAGCGGGCAGCAATTTCTACGGTGGAAGGAATCACGAAATAGCCAGCCTGAACGTTGAAGCCGTGGGTCTGCGTCGTGCCTCTCGGTACTCCAAGCGATGCACGAATGGAAGGTGGTTGACCAAACAACAAGTCGGTCATCCTAAGTCGTGGAGTTTTGTCGTCGCGCGATTCGAAGAAGTAGTCGGCCAGCACCGAGGCCCCGCGCCATTTGGCATGGAAGTCAGCCGTCGCACGGTGATACTCCGCATTGCTGATCGTTTCGGTGGTGCGCTGGCCAATTTGCGTGGTGAGCAACCGCTCGGGATTGGCTGGATCTGGAAACGTTGTGGTTAACGCGGAAGTGGCGGTGCTCCGGTTCTGGACAACGTTAAACACGTATCCAGCTCCGATTCCCACGAGCGGGTGGGGAGAATGGTCGATGTCGGACTCGCTGTATTTCAGGGATCCTAGCGGCGTCCAATAAACGCGAGCGGCTCCCATGTGGTCCGAGTCTTCCTTTTCCGCACGGTTGCGCCCGGTGCCATTGAATACACCAACCGCATATTCGAGCCACGGCTTTTCCACCTCTCCGAGAGCTCCGTGCAAGGTAACTCCCTGGTCGCGCACGAGAGAAAAACGGGCATTGGTAATCGCCCGATCGACAAACTGCAGGGCTCCGGAAGAGGTCAGCTCCGAGCGATTGAAGGGCACCTTGTACTGCCCAACCTGCAACTGAGCCAACGGGAAGTAAGTCACATCGACGAAGGCATCGTCCAGTTCCGGACGTTGAGTATTTGCTGCCTGGTCGTGCCCACCAACCCAGTCGGCTTGCAACTTGAATTTGAGCCACGGGTAGAATGCGTTCCCATTTAGAAAGAACTTGAACCGCCGAATCCGAAACGTGGAGCTTTCGCTCGGCCCGGCAAGGTCACGATCGAGATACGTGTACCGCACCTGCAACCGGTTACCCAAAGCAAGGGAAAACCGCGGCTTTTCCGTAGCATCGCCAAAGCCGGCTGGGGCCTTGTCCGCACTCGTCCACACGAACCCGGAACCTACTTTGTACGTCATGCCCTGCGGTAGCGCGGCTTTTGCAGGCGCTTCCGACCCACTGCTCCCTTGTCGAGCCCCCGCCCTCATTTCTTCCCGACACGCTCGAGCTTCCTCCGCGCTAATCACGCCCTTGGCCTCTAGGAGGTCGCAAATGCTTTTGCCTTCTCCCACCGAAGCAACCAACAGCACTGCCCACCCAAGAAGACGGAACCAACCTTTCATCAAGCCCTCCTTTCCAACACCAAGACAAGATGTGGGCAGGACTACAACAGCAAGATGAGGAGAGCATGATGAAATTGTTACAAAATCGTGAAATGCGACCCTGTCGCGGGCACCAGGCGCACCCTATCGCGATTCCCAGCTCGCCTTAGCGGGCGCCAGGCCACACCGCCGCGTGTCCAGCTTGTACCCGACCCCGCGCACCGTAACAATTGCCGCCCCAGCCCCTTTGCGTCCGCCTAGGTGTTCGCGCAGCCGTCGGATGTGGACGTCGATCGTTCGTTCCTCTACTGCGCCTTCGTCGCCCCAGATTGCCGCGATGATTTCCTCTCGTCTGAGCACGCGGTTTGGATTTCGCAGCAAGAGAACCAGGATTTCGAACTCGCGTAGGTACACGCGGACTGGCTCCCCCTTCACGGTAATTTCGTACGCATCGAGGTCAGCACAGATCCAACCACACTCCAGCACTCGCCGCTTCTTTTCCGGCATCTGCTCGAGCCCCCAACCTTCGACCCACGAGCGCCGCATGGTGCTCAAGAGCCCTCCGCTCCCAAAGGTTTCGTCAAGGGAGCAATCGTAACCGCCCCAGCCTCGCGCGCGAGGTCCATGGCTTCGACCACGTGCTGGTAAGGCACAGCGTCGACCGCAGACACGAACAAAACATGGTCACTGCGCGCGGCAAACATTCTCGGAAGTCTCTGAAGAAACTCTTCTTTCGTCAGCGTCACGCCATTGATCTCGAACTCTCCGCCAGCGCCAATGCGTAGCACCAAAGGGGCTTCGTTTTCGTCGGGTTGAGTGACCTCCACCTTCTCCTGTTTTGGCGTGTGCACCCAGAACTTGCGGTCCAGCAACGGCGTCACCACCATGAAAATAATCAGCAACACGAGCACCACATCCACCAGAGGTGTCACGTTGATCGTGGGCGCGGCGCTTTTTCCGTGCGGGGCTTTCACCTGCATGGCCACGCGTCATCCCTCCTCGCGGCTACCATCAGCACCCCGTCGGCGTTCGTTCACCAGTAGGGAAGCTCCTGGGTAGCCAGCGTTTTGTACTTCGGCCAGCACCGTACGGACTTCTCCCCATTGCAGGCCAGCATCGGCTCGCACCACGACGCGTCGGTTCGGATCTGCCTGGCGGAGCCCAAAAAGCAAGTCTTTCAACGCCTCGCGCTCGACCGCCTGTTCGCCCACGAAAATTTCACCCGAACGCACCACCGTAACCGACCACGGATCCAACCCCTGCTTTTGCTCTGGGTCCGCCTGCCGCACCCGTGGCAACTCAACTGGCCGTTGTTGCTGCATCTGGGGAACAACCACCATGAAGATGATGAGCAGCACTAGCACCACATCGACGAGCGGCGTCACGTTAATTTCGGGCTCGACCGCGGCGTAGCGACCGCGGAGGACTTGCCGTCTCATGCCAACGCCCCCGCCCCCACAGCCACCTTGCCCGACCCATTGGCAGGCGCGAGGCTCTCCACTGGTTCGTGCGTGCCTGCGGCAAAGAGCTTGCCGGATTCCTCTAAGTCTTCCATTTGATCCAGCAGCTCTCCAACTGCATTTTTCAGCCGCATCTCTTCTGCATTTGCTTTTGCGGACAGAAAATTAAACGCCAACACCGCTGGGATGGCCACGGTCAGGCCTAACGCGGTCTCGACCAGCGCTTCCGAAATTCCACCGGCCACTGCCGAAAGCCCCCCGCTGCCAGTATCGGCAATTCCCTGGAATGCGGAAATGATCCCCAGCACCGTACCCAGCAACCCGACAAAAGGAGCAATCGAACCCACTGCAGCAAGCACGGTAAAGCCACGGCGCAATTCTGCGCCCACCTGTTCGAGGTAGCGCTCCATGTGCCGCTGGGTCTTCTCGAGCGGCGACAAGCCGCCGGCGTGATGTTGCAGCGCGTGCAAGTAAGTGTCGAGACCAACGCCCATGACCCGAGCCAAGTGCGCGCGGGGAAATTCCTTACTTTTCTCCGCCACGGCTCGTAAGTTCCCTGCGGCTCGCAACCTGCCCACAGAGGCCAAGAATCGACGCGAAGAGTAGCGCGAAAGAGTGAACATCAGGACCCGCTCGAGAAAAACCACCAGAGAGGCAAAGCCCATTGCGAGCAGCGTTGCCGCCACAACCAGAGCCGGAAGCCCCATGTGTTGCCAAAGCTCTTGCCAGGTAAATTGCATTTCTCCTCCTTCGTAGGCTTACGCTTGCAACTTGAACGGAATTTGAATGATGCGGTACACGGTAATTGGCTTCCCTTGATACATCGCTGGCTTGTACTTCCAGCCACGCACCGCGGCGATCGCAGCCGACGCAAACGGCTCGCCTCCTCGCAAAAGTTCCACCTCGCGAACCGATCCATCGGTCGCAATCACCACCTTCAGCACCACCAACCCCGTTCGGCCTTCCGCACGCGCCTCCTGCGGGTAGGCCGGTGGCCGATTGCTGGGCAACGGCACCGGCGGCTCCGCATCTTCTGGTAACGCAATCGGTGCAGCCACTTGCGCCCCCGCCACACCCCCTTCCAGACCTGCAGGGTCGCCGCCCGCAGCCGCGTCGCCCACAACTGCCACCCCTTTGTCTTCCGATGGATCCGCCTCCGGCACAGCCTCTTTCGGCATCTCCTTCGGGGCGACCAGCGGTTTCGGAGGAGGGGCCGACTCGACTTTCCTCACCTTCAGGCGCTTCGGAACCACTGGTGCCGCTGCTGGTGGCATCGGTGGCGCGGCTACTTGCGGTTCAGGCTGGGGCTTTGGCTGGACCAACTCCCGAAAGGTGACCTCCTGTGGCTTTTCCCTTTCCCCACGGGGCGGAGCAACCGCCGACATTCGTAACACGGCCACCACGATCAAACCGTAAAACGCGACTGCCAGGACCGCCGAAACCCACCAGTTTCCCCGCGGGCCGCGCTCATCATCGTAACCCCAGTTGGTGTCCCAATTCACTGCTGGCACCATCACGACCAATCCACTTACTTGGCCAAGGATGGCACGCGTTTCCTACGGAACAGTGAACGGCAGGTTACGAAATGTTGAAACATTGGGGCCTTTTGTGCGAGCCGGCGCTCGCCGGACCTAATCAGCGAAGTAGGAAAGCATCTTCACCTTGTCCTCGAACACGACCACACTTCCCGGGCGCAACTCCACCTCGGCACCACCACCGTCGCGGAACAAGAGGCGAGGGTTCCGGTACAATGTGTACCCCGCGCGCTCCTCTGGCTGAGGCAAGTCCACACCTTGAAACTCGAGCGACCCGAGGGGACAGGCGGCCAGCAGCGCGCTCAGCGCATAGATGCTCTTGGTTCGATGGAGCCGCGTAAAAAAGTCCGCTTTCCGCTCCGGCATCGCTACCCATTGCTCGCCGGGTGGCACCGACCCGGGCAAGATCCTGGTGCGATACTCCTCATCGGAGACTGCCAAGCGTTCCAGCGTCTCCCGGTCCTGTCGGCAGAGGGCAGCCGCAACCTCGCGCAACAATGCCTCGGCTCTCACCCGACTTTGCCCCGTGCTCGACTGGGCGCCAGCAGCGTCCGTGGAACTACGAGCCTCGGTACGGGGGCAGCCTGCCACTGCCAGGGCAAACACCCCGGCCAGCAACAAGAAACAGACTCTGGCTTTTCTGTGCATCGTTCTCATCTCCCTGCCGCAAAAGAACCGGCGGTGGGCACCTGAAGGCACCCACCACCGGTGGCACCAGCAACATTTGGGCGGCTACTGCGTTACGTAGCTAATCCAACCTCCAGGCGTGACCAGCCAATTGCTGCCATTCGGGTCGAACGCACCGACGTAGGTTGCGCTGTCAAAGAACGGATCGCCAAATTGCACTCCGCAGTCCACGCCACCCGACACAGCGGAGGCAATTCCCGGTCGCGGGTCCACGACTGCTGGGGAAGGGAACGAACCTCCGGTGCTCAAGCCAGGATCCGCTGTCGAAACCTCACCAGCGCTTTGCAAGAGGCTCATGTACTCGCACGAGTTGCACCGCGAGCCTGTGTTTCCCGATCCCGTACGGTTGCGACACAGTTCCGTGCCTCCCGTGCCGTTGTTGAAAAGCACCAAGCGATGATGCCGCAAAACCGGTGCGGTACCGCCGAGGCTAAAGGGCGGTGCGTCGCACGCCGTAACCCCATCGGTCCGCGGGTTGCCGCCGACCAGACAAGTACCAGAGCAAGCGTGCTCCCCTGTGGCAGCATCCCGAAGCTGCAAAGCTGCGTCGTCCATCGCGGTGACGAGGATGTTGGCCAATTGGCCCCCCGTGCCACGACGGTGGAAGAGCCCAAAGAAATCTCCGGAGGGGTGTCCCGACTGCCCTTTCGCCCCGACCAAGGTCACGTTGCAGAACCGCGGGTCGGAAACCGGTGTGGCGGTAAAGTTGTTTTCGTTATTGTCACTCTCGAAGCCGTGGCTACCCGCGGTATCCAAATTGCCAGCATACTGAGCTGCCAAGGCGAACTGCACTTTCGACTGGGTTCCAAGTTGCCAGTCCAGTTGATCATCCGCGTTCGCAGTCGCCACGAGGTACTTGGAATGATTCGTGCCACCGAACCATTCGAAACCGTCGTCCTTGCCCATGTGAGCCTGAATCCAATCGAACTGCGTGCAGCTTCCCAATGCGTTCATGGTCCAGACGTTCAGTTCGTTGTCTGGCGATAGCTCTCTGCCTGCGAACTCTGCCCGAACGTACCGCGCTAAACCGCTACTTTCGTTGGGCTGGGGAGTGGCCCCGCCGCCGAAGGTAACGCCCACCAGTCCTTCCGGAGTTCCGCTTCCTCCGGGCAAGTTGACAATGGAGCAGCCTTGGAACGACACACCGCCCCAGTCGCCTGCCTGGCGGGATCCTACCGGCTGATCCGAGGTAAAGACGATTGGCGAACTGGGAGTACCCGCCGCGTTGATGCGGGCGGTGAAGGGGTTTTCGTCGCTACAGTCCCCTTGCAAGAAAACCAATGCAGAAGGGCTGCCGTCGGACGAAACCTTGCGGCCCTTGATGACCGCCCCAGGGCGGATGGTCACCACGTTTCCGGGCTGCACGAACACCGTGCCATCGAGGAAATACTCGCAGCTACCCAGCACGACGTTGCTGGTGATATCCGCGGAAATCGTCGTGCCGCACGGCAGGACGGGTCCCGGGCTCGAGCACATGGGGACAACGTTGCGGTTGCAGCCAGGGCTGGTCTCGTTCAGCACAATGACGGCGTCGTTGATGTTGAGCACCCCGTCCAAGTTGACGTCAGCGCAGTTCAAGATGCCAGCGCCACCGCAAGCCGAGCTACACGCTGATGCTGCGGGGTTGTTGATGCACGTGAGCATCAACGAGACGTCGGCCAGGGTAATGCCCCCTCCGTTCGGATCACCGGTGCAGGCGGCTCGCGCGGGCACACTCGCCGACCCTAAAGCCACGGTTGTGCCGAAAGCCACCGTTAACCACCAAACAAATCCTTTCCGCTTCATAGACGTGATCTCCTTTTTCTGGTTGTCTTCGTTCGCCGTGGTCACGGTTCCGTAATCGTGACGGAACAGCTCACCCCATCGACCGGGTTACCGCTGGGGTCGGATGCCGATTCGACCTCACACGTCGTCAAGGCAAACTGCGACAGGCATGACTCTGTTGCCGGACAGTCGGCATCCGTCGAGCAGTTGATCCACTGACTCACACTGCAGGAACGCCCCTGGGCGATGCACTTCTCGCCGCACGTGCCATTGCCGACACATTGAGCGTCCGAGGTACACGAGGTAACCCCGTCGCCCGTGCACTTGTTTTGCGGCGCACAGGTCGGACAAGCGGGCGCGCGACACTCATTGGCCGACGAGCACGCCTGCGTCGTGGTGACGCTGCATAAACCCACCGGGTACGCCGGCCGGCAAACATCGAACTTCACGCTCGCCAAAAGGCCCGACGAAATGCCGGAGCTGTCGAGGGCGGAGATTCGCAAGGCATCGTCGAGATCGAACGCATCGAGAAATGCCGCCGAGTAAGTGAACCGCCCCGCGATATCGATGTTGCTGCCATTTTCATCCACACCCGCGTCGAAACGGGGATACCGCACGAGCACTGTGACGCCGCCCAGCGGAACCGGAGTCTGCAAGTTGACATTGACCGTGCGGGCGTTCGGGCTTGGGGTCCCCTTGGTGCAATTTTCCCCTGGGTAAGCGATGGTCGCCAGACTTTTCCCCTCAGCCAACGCAGCCTCGGCAACGCAGTCGGGCAAAGGATCGCAACTGCCCACTTGCGCGCCCGTCAAACCAGTGCAGGCTGCTTGGATGGCCGTTTTTCGGCCATTGATGAAACTGAGTAACGGAGCATCGTTCAGACAGGCGTTACTCAGAGGCGAGCCCGGCGATTGCGTTTTCTGGCACTGGATGGCGGTGTTCATCATTTTATCGGCAATCGCCCGCCGCGCAGACGAAATGACCTTAAAGCACTTGAGCTTGGCCGGATCGTTTCCAAGGACAGCGTTTCCAAGAAGTCTGTCGGCTCGCTCCGACACGATAGAACGCAGCGAGGGCAGCTTGTTCGATGTGCTGTCGCCGGGGAGCATGTCCGTGGCGGCAGCCGCCGCTGGCTGCGGGCATTTACCCGTCGGACCGTGCAGTTTGGCCAGCGCCTTTTGCTCCGCCTGTTGGTACTTCCCTCCATTGATGATCGTAAACGGAAACCCCTCGATGTTGTTGCACAGCCCGCCGGGTACGCCCACCTTCTGTGCAAGCTGATGGCACTTCTCTTGACCTAACGCTGCGGCTTTGCCCAAGCCGCGAGTTTCCAACCCTACCGCGGCGTAGCACTTGGGCGCGTCTTGACCGCGCACACTTGAGGGCCCCACACTCACGAGCGCTGCGGCAATCGGCACCGCAAAAAACGCCCGCCCCCATCGTAACTTTTGCCAGAGAGTCACTTCATTGCTTGGTCGCACCATAAAAACCTCCATTGCACGACTTCGTTTTCCGTTTTCTTTGTTGACCGCCTCGCACCAGAGGCGTTCCCACGTGAGCCAAAACTTTCGTTCCGACTTCAGCCTGCTGCATTTTCCGCCCTCATTGTCTCTCCCTCCTCTCGCGAGCCTCCAATTCGCTTGCCTGGCCGAGGAGCCGGCTCGCAGCACTCCCCAAAGGCCTTCACACGGCCCCGGAGTGTACGCGGGCAACGTGAACGGTCGGTCACGAGATCGCGAACTTTTCGCGAAATCCGTGCGTGCGAAGTTTCACCGACCGTTCACATTCGTGTAACGTCCGCCCAACACGCCGGTGCTTTTCACGGGCGCGTGATTCGGACCCGGCTTAACGTGTTGACTCTTCGCGCTCCCCACTGGTTGCACGTGTGGCGAGCGATGTTCGCTCTCCTCCTGTGCATCTTGCCGGTCACCGCCAGCGCTCAGGCAGCGACCGGGAAATTGCGAGGAGTTGTTCGCGACCAACAAACGAAAGAGGCCGTCATCGACGCGGGAGTGGAAGTGGTGGGCACGGGAAAGCAAACGCGCACCGATTTAGACGGCCGCTTCGAGTTTACCTTGCCTGCGGGCAGCTACGAGCTGAGGGTGTTCGCCCCCTTTTACCAAAGCGTGCGCGTGCACAACCTCCGCGTCAAACCTGGCGAGACCACGGAAACCACCGTGGAACTGCGTGGCGAAGGAGAAGCCGCAACGGAAACCGTCGAGGTGGTTGCTCGCGCCGAACGTGGAAGTGCCCGTGTGCAGCTCGAGCTCCGACGCGAAGCCGTCAGCGTTACGGAAAACATCAGTGCGCAGGAAATTCGCGCAAGCCCGGATTCCGACGCTGGTGAAATTGTCCAACGGTTGCCTGCCGTGGTCGTCAAGGACGACAAGTACATCAATGTACGCGGTTTGAACGAGCGTTACTCTGCCGCACGCTTACAGGGCAGTCGGCTCCCGAGTACGGACCCAGAGCGGCGCGTTGTCCCACTCGACTTATTTCCGGCAGAGTTCATCGAATCCATTTCGCTGGTGAAGACATTTCAGCCGGATTTGCCCGGGGATTTTTCCGGCGCGCTGGCGGATATTTTCCTCAAATCGTTTCCCGAGCAAACCTCCTTCAGCGTCGGCCTCCAGTCTGGAGTGAACACCAACGCTACCTTCAAAACCTTCGATACCTATCGTGCGGCGGGGCCAGCCGACTATTTTGGCCTCGGGGAACACTTCCGGCGCCTGCCAGATGCGATTCCCGACCGCGCCGCCGACGTCAACAGCACCCCAGCTCGCGCTCAGGCGTTTGCTCGGGCTTTCGACAATATTTGGGAACCGTCGCACATTTCGGCGCCGCCCAACCTGGGTTGGAACTTTTCCGGAGGGGGAAGCTGGGGCGCTTTGGGCCTAAGCATCGCGGGCCTCTACCGAACCGAGTACAAGCGGCAGAATCTTTTCACCTCCAACGTGCTGTTCGCGGGAGATCGCGCCGAATTCGCCGACCGGTTCGACCATCGTGCGAGCACGTTCGACGTACGCCTCGGTGGGCTTCTGAACGCGGGGTACCGCATCGGCGATGGCCACAACCTTTTTTTCCGGGCGCTCGTGAACCGCAATGCGACGGACGAAACGCGCCGATCGATCGGTGTAGAAGATTCCACGGCTCACATCCTGGCGTTCACCCGGTTCAAGTACACGGTCGACACCCTAGCCTTTGGCCAGCTCGGCGGAGAACACCGCCTCGGACCTTTCGAAACGCGCTGGCGCACGGCATACGGCTATACCACGCAAGATCAGCCCGATGGCCGGCTGCAGACACGGGACCTAAGCGAAGGGAACATTTTCACCAACAACAACTTTGGTGGCCGGCGTTTGTTCGGTTCTCTGGAGGAACGACTGACGGACTCGGCCATCGATTTCACGTCGCGTCTACCCAAACCAGCCGCCTTGATTCCTGCAGAGCCCGTGCTTCGGTTCGGGCCTGCCTACGCATTCCGCGAGCGCGACCAGGGGCTCAGGCAGTTCATTTTCGACGTCAAAGACGTTCCCGAACTCCAGCCCCTTCCGACGGAGAAAATTTTCGCTCCCCAGAATTTCCGGCCGAATCCCTTCAATCGTGGCGTCAGCTTCCGGGAGGAAAGCAAACCTCGCGACTCCTTTACTGCCCAAGAAGAGGTGCTCGCTGGCTACGCCATGCTCGAACTCCCCGTTTTCCAGAGCTCTGCCGGTCTTCACGAAGTGACCATGTTCGGCGGGGCTCGGACCGAGTACTGGCACCTGAAAGAACGCTTCTTTGGCGCGAACAACAAACCGGTTCCGTTGCGGAAAACCGAAGTGGATCCACTTCCTGCCATGGGGCTCCGCTACCGGCCTGTAGCGAATATGAACCTCCGCCTATCGTGGAGCGAGACTCTCACCCGGCCCGATTTGCGCGAGCTTTCCCCCACCCAGTATCCAGAGCAAGGATCGCTGGAGACCAAAGCGGGCGACCCCACCCTCCGAACTGCCTCGATCCAAAATTACGACTTTCGCTGGGAGTGGTTTGTGGGTGGCGACGAACTGATCTCTGCCAGCCTGTTTTACAAGGACTTCACCAACCCCATCGAACAGGTGATTTTTTACGAGGGATCGAATCGCGTCTTCAAGCCGCGCAACGCGCTCAGCGCCAAGGTGTTCGGCTGGGAGATCGAAACACGGGCGTCCTTGAGTCGAGCCTGGAATCGCCTCGATGGCTTGTTCTTCCTCACAAATGTCACATGGGCCGACTCCGAAGCGAAAATCCTTCAAGACTCGGGGCAAGTGCGCTCGCGCCGTTTGCAAGGGCAGGCTCCCTTCATCGTCAACGCTGGTTTGAGCTACCGCCACTCGCGTTGGGGGGAGCTGCGCCTACTTTACAACACCGCGGATCGCCGAGTCGAAGCGGCTGGGCCTCCAGACTCCGATCCGCTGACGGGTCGCCCCCTGATTCCCGAGGTATACGAAGAGCGGCGCGACCAACTCGATGCGGCGTATCTGACCAAGGCAGAGGTTTTCTCCGTTCCCGTGCAAATCAAACTCACCGCAGAAAATCTTCTCAACGACCAATACGTGTTCACGCAAGCCGACCTCGTTCAAAAGCGCTTCACCACCGGGGTGAAATGTTCGCTCAGCCTCACCTACGCGTTTTGAAGACCCGGAGGACCACCATGTCGTGCAACAACCGAATGTTGCGACCCCTGCTCGTAGCTGCCCTGAACCTTTGGGGCATGGCCACTCTAGCTTGCCCTGGCGACTGCAACGGCTCCGGCACACTCACGGCCGGCGACCTCACCCGCATGGTCGCCATTGTGTTGCGTTGCGATGGCGATCCAAACGGGTGCACCGCTGTTCCTGGCTCGTGCCCCAATGGGGACTTCAATGGCAACGGGCGCATTGACGTGGGCGACCTCATCGCTGCCATCGATCAACTCCTCGCTTACACGACTGGCTGCCCGCCGACGCCAACGCCAACTCCTACGGTAACCGCAACCTTCACTCCGAGCCCTTTGGCCACGGCCACGCTTGTTCCTTCCCCTTCGCCTTCGGCGACCCCACGACCCCCGAGCCCTACCCATACGGCTTCACCCAGTCCGACACCGTCGTTCACTCCCGCCCTGGCCATTTGTGGCAACGGTGTCGTGGAAGCTCCGGAAACGTGCGACGATGGCAACACCGTTACCAACCCACCGCAAGATACCTGCCCGGCCGACTGCACTATTCTCACCTGTAGCCCATCGGCCAACCGCGCGGAGGTTGCCGTGAGCTTTTCGAGCCCGCGGGGTGTCGCTTCGATTGCTGTTCTGGTCGAATACCCCGACGGCAACGTACAGCTTCCCGGAACGGGCGATGACCCGAGTGTGGCAGCACGCGTCGTGGGCCGTCCCAGCGGGTTTTTAGCGACCGTTTTCGATTTCGATTACGCACTCCGGGTTGGGCTTGCTGGGACACGGGCACTGAGCGGAACACAGTTGTTCCGCATCCAGTTCGATCTTTGCCGCGACACATCCAACCCGCCCGCGGCGAGTTACCGCTGTCGGGTGATCGAAGCGAACGACACTAATTTCCAACCCATCGCGGGCGTTACCTGCAGTGTGACAACGCCTTGAGGGGAAACGAGAAAACCAAAGACCGCGGAAGAGGAAAGGAGACAGACAATGAAATCGTTGGGCCAAACGATACCCGTGTGGTTGTTCGTCTACGCCCTCGCTACCGCGCCCAGCGCGGCGGCCGCTGTTTGCGTGGGCGATTGCAATGGCGATCGCGAGGTAACCATCGACGAACTGGTCACGATGGTGAATATCGCTCTTGGCACGCAACCGGTGGCAGGCTGTTTGGCTGGGGATGCCAATAACGACGGCGAGGTGACGATCGAGGAAATCGTCACAGGTGTCAACCATGCCCTCAGCGGCTGTCCACCGTCAGAGGCTTGCACCGAGGCCATTGCCACCATCGCGCTCAGCTTCGATCTCAACCAAGTGCCGAACCTTGCGGGACTTACTCTCGACTTGACCTACCCCGCCCAGCTCGTCAGCCTCCCCGCGGCGGAGCAACTGGCGGAACGTTTGCTCGATGTGAGCGATGCAGGGGGCTTTTTCGATGCACAAGTCGTTTCCGGAAACGGTTCCGCAGAGCCCACGCTGCGCGTGTCGTACCTCACGCCAGGGCAAATTCAGCCAGGACCCCTCCTCGAGGTAACCTTCGACTGTATTTCCACCACCCCACCAGCAGAAACGCAATTTCCGTGCGTTGTCCGCCAAGCCTCCGACGGCGGGGGTTTCAACGTGCAGGGCGTCACATGCCAAGTAGTTCTCGATGTGGAGTGAGAACAAGGCGGGCCGGCGTTGCGGCAAATCGATGAGGGTCCAGGCAATGACTCCGTTCGCTCCGTTTACCGTCGTGCTGCTCTTGACCCTGCTTCTGCCGTGGTCGGTAACCTTTCTCGTTGGCTGCGACGGCGGCAATGGCCCTGCATTCCAGCGGTGCGGAAATGGCACGCTCGATCCGGCCGAGCAATGCGACGATGGCAATCTCTACGACGATGACGATTGCTTGAGTACATGCGTACCAGCCCGTTGCGGCGACGGCTTCGTTGCAAGTTTTGGCACGGAGTTCCCAGAGCAGTGCGATGGCGGCAATCTTGGGTCTTTCTGTCTCGACCGCCTACCGGAGCTTCGGCCCTGCCGGGAGAACAGCGATTGCCCTCGGCAGCCAGACGGGCCGTTTCTGGCAAACCCGTGTCAGCAGCCTAGCTGCGTGTCGTTTGGCCTCAGCGGTGGTCCCCTGCGATGTTCGGCCACTTGTGTTTTCGACTTGGCCAGTTGTGGCCCCCCGCCCACCCGGACGGCTACGCCGGTACCGCCGAGTCCCACCCCAACACGTACTCCGCGAATCCCGCGCACTCCAACGCCGTAAAGACGTTGGCGAACCGTCACCCAGGGGCATCTCGGGCTCTCGCACCACGCGGTATCTGGTGCTGGCAGGCCCTTCTTCACTTTTTGCCGCCCCGAAGCACACGCTTCTCACCATCATGCCCGTCTCGACAAACCCACGTCGAGGAAGCGTGCCCGTTCACGGAGCGCGCGCCAAGCCGTGGGGAGGACAATCTTGACCAGGTCCGAAGGCTCGTTACGCGCGCTGCTGCAAAGCGCCACACTTCCTCCAGCTTCGGTAGGATCATCGCTGCCCTTCGACGGGAAGAATCGCTCGTTGCTCCACCGGCCTGTGCCACGCGCTCCCCTATCGACGTTCGCCAGCAATTCAGGCAAAAGGCTTGAGACGACGTACACGGAGGTCATCGATGATCAAACTCTATCATGCACCACGCACTCGTTCGGTTCGACCGCGTTGGTTGTTGGAAGAAATGGGCGTCCCTTACGAACTTGTGCGGCTCGACCTCGGGCAAAAAGAGCACAAGCGGCCCGAGTATCTGGCCATCCATCCCCATGGCACTGTGCCCGCGCTCGTTGACGGCAATCTCGCGTTGATGGAGTCGAGCGCGATCTGCATGTATCTTGCCGATAAATTTCCGGAGAAAGGGTTGGCGCCTGCGCCGGGAACGCCGGAACGTGGCCTTTACTACCAGTGGATGGTGTACGCTGTTGCCACACTAGAGCCGCCACTCATTCAGATATTCCAGCATACGATGATGCTGCCGGAAGCAGAGCGCTCGCCTAAAGCTCTCCAGGAGGGGCAAGAAAAATTTCGCGAAGTCGCGCGTGTGCTCAGCGATGCTTTGCAGGGAAGACCCTTTCTGCTGGGCGATCGCTTTACGGCTGCCGACGTCATGGTCGGGTCCACGCTCGTTTGGGCCTCGTTGCTCGGGTTGCTCGGTGATCAACCTACCCTGCAAGCTTACGTTCAGCGGCTGCAGGAACGGCCAGCTTGCCAAAAAGCCCAAGCCGACTGATCTCTGGATGCGTCGCAGCAGCCTTTTCTTCTTCCCGCTCGCTTTGCCGTTCGTTCTGGCCCTCTTTGTCGTTTTCTTCCTGCTGTTCGCCTTTCTTCAAATCGGGCTGATCTCGATCGCCTATGAAAAGCTGGGCATTCCGCCGCAACACCTGTTTTCCCTTTTGCTGCTTTCGTTGGTGGGAAGCTATGTCAACATTCCCGTAGGAAAGGTGCCAGCCGGAGAGCGGATGATCGAAGCGGTAACCATTCGCCGCTTCGGCATCACCTATGTGGTACCTCGCGCCGTGATCCCTCAGACAGTGATTGCGGTGAACCTCGGGGGAGCCATCGTGCCAGTCGTACTCTCGTTGTACCTGATCGTACAAACCCAGGAGTTCGTCGCCGCCGCCATTGGCACGGCTGTCGTTGCCGCCGTGGTGCACCGCATTGCCCGCCCCCTTCCTGGGTTGGGCATCGCCATGCCGATGCTCGTGCCGCCAGTGTTGGCTGCTCTCGCTGGAATCGCTCTCTCGAGTACTCATGAGCCGGCCATCGCTTACATCTCCGGCACCTTGGGAACTCTCATCGGTGCAGATCTTCTCAACCTACGCAAAGTCGGGGGGCTGGGGGCTCCCGTGGCCTCGATCGGAGGCGCAGGCACCTTCGACGGCATCTTTCTCACGGGCATTTTCGCGGTTCTGCTGGCGTAAAAAACAATGCACGAGCTCCATTGTCTCGGAAAACGTTTCCAGTAGAAGGGACCAATCTATGGAAGTCGTTCCCGTCACCCATGGGTCCACGAACCAGTTCGCCACCAAGCCGGCACGGCGCCGCCGCCCCCTCCAACGCCGCAGTCATCGCTTTGCCTTGGTGGCGGGCACGGTCGGGCAAATTTACGCCGGGTACAAGGGCATTCAACTTGTGGAGAAATTGCTTGGAGCTGAGCGGGTTCGCTGGATGTACCGGCGGCAACACGCGGCCTCGGCGCAAGCCATCTACCGGACCGCCGTGCGTCTCGAGGGCTTGCTCATCAAGGCGTGCCAATTTCTCGGAACCCGCGCCGACCTCCTCCCCCACGAGTACATCGAGACGTTGTCGCAGTTACACGACCGTGTTCCACCCCGTTCCTTTGACTCCGTGCTCGCCCCACTGGTCGAAAAGGAACTCGGAAAACCCCTACGAGAAGTATTTGCCGATTGGGACCCGTCGCCTCTTGCCTCGGCTTCTCTGGCGCAAGTCCATCGCGCGCGGTTGCGCGACGGGCGTGAGGTGGTGATCAAAGTCCAATACCCGGAAATCGCTCAACTGGTCGAGGCCGATCTAGCCAACCTGCGGTTTCTCTTCGGCGTGTTGGCGCGCTTGGAGCGGAATCTCGACTTGCGCATCGTTCTACGGGAAATTCAGCGTCACGTTCCGCTCGAGCTGGATTTTCAGAACGAAGCGCGCAACGCGGATCGGATCCGCCAAAATTTGAGCGACCGTACCGACGTGCTCGTGCCCCGCGTGGTTTGGGAGCTCACGACGCGTCGCGTTCTGGTGCTGGAGTACCTGGAAGGAATCAAAATCACGCACGTTCAGGAACTCGACCGCGCTGGGATCGACCGGAATGCCGTTGCCCGCTTGCTCACCGACGTATTTTGCCAGCAGATCCTTCGCGACGGCTTCTTTCATGCCGACCCTCACCCGGGCAACATTCTCGTGCAGCCCGGGCCACGCATCGTACTGTTGGACTTTGGCTTGGCCAAAGCGCTCCCTTCGGGCTTCCAAATCGGGCTAGCACAGTTGGCGGGAGCGATTCTCACGCAAAACCGGGTGGCCGCGGCCGAAGCGTTTCGCACCCTTGGCTTTCGCACCAAAAACGACAATCCAGAAACGTTGATTGCCCTTGGCGATGCTTTTCTCGGCCACGTGGCTCGCAGTGGCAAGGCTTACGCCGACCGGGAACTGGTGGAAATGATTCGCGACAACATCGTGCAGGTGCTGCGCGAGAATCCTCTGGTCGATGTTCCGTCCGACATTCTCCTAGTCCTTCGGGTGATGGGGTTACTCAGTGGCATTGGCAAGCAACTCCACGCCCACATTGACTTGCTTCAAGTCATGCTGCCGCATGTTGTCGGTACCAGCCCGTAGAGCGGTGCCCCACTTCTAGGGGCGAGGCGTTCTTCAGCCAGGCGAACTTTGACCGGGCTCGAAGGGGAATGTGGAGTGCGAAAGCCATGCTTTCGCCGGCATCGCGCTAGCGATGCCACGTCCGCGCCCCCCTGGGAGCGCGGACGTCCTCGTCCGCAAAAAACCCCCGACACATGCGTCGCTACGGGGTGTTGGTGACGTATCCACCGCGGTGGGGACGTGCGTAGCGGTGCAAGCACGGGCGCATTGCCGTTGCCATCGCAAACGTGGGTGGTGATGGAGCCGAGGGCGCATTGCCATGCGCCCCTACGATGGTTTGGGGGCGTGGTCATTGCGCCGGCAACGTTCGTGATTAGGCGGCCCGCACGCGGCGGCATGGCTGCCGTGGAAACGTCGGTGGCGACGGAAACAACGGGCGCACTGCCGTGCGCCCGTGTTTCCATTCCCACCAATGCGCCCGGCCAAGACCACCGGTTCACCCACGTCGTCGTGTGGCTCGGAACCAGGGCAGTGAACATGGAGTGCGAAAACCATTCTTTCGCGGGCATTGCACGAGCGATGCCGTAGCGACGCCCTGGGAGGGCGGGCGTCCCCGCCCGCACAACGCGCGAACCCGTGCACCCCTACGACGTGTTGGTCGCGCTTCGGCCGTACGGCAACGCAATTGCGGGTGGAAGCACGGGCGCACTGCCGTGCGCCCCTACTTCTCCAACTCCTCGCGGATCGAGTACATCTTCTGCCGCGCTTCGGTAATGAAGGCATCGAGGTTCCGCCGGTGATTGGCGAACAGGCCGTCGGGTTTGCCATCCAGCACGAACAGCGGCTTCAACGTTGCAGCCTTCCCTAGAGGCTCTGCCACTTCCATCAGGAGGTTCGCCAGCACCGCGCGACCGGCAAAGGCTTCGCGGTATTCCCGGGCAACCGCCAAAACCAAGTAGTGCAACGCGTGGGCGACGCCTTGCCCGTAGTAAAATTCGTCGTCGGTACGAAAGAGACCAACGTCTGCGCGGTACAACCGAGCATGCACATCGCCGAGCAAATCGGTCCAAGCTTGGAACAACCGAATCAACTCCACGTTGCGCAAATTGATGGGCCGCGATTGCGACGGTGTGGTCCGCAGCCCCGCAACGTACGCCTCCAAGGCGCGCACCCCTTCGCGAAGTTTCGACTCCGCAGAGGGAAACCAAAATTTCGTTAAGTCGTTGCGGAAGGCAGTATCCGCGCGGAGCAGGTTGGCATCGAACTGGTCGCTCGAAATCTTGGTTAGGTGATCCTTGAACACTCGCACACTCTCGCGCACGGCTTGCAGAATGCCAAGCTGGCGGTTGGCATTGTTGTCGGCCCACAACGCCGGCCCCCACAACACAAAATCGTTCGGGCGCCAGCCCGTCGTGCCCTCGAGCTCGTGTTGCACCACGGCAGCTAAAGTGGTGGCGAACACCTCGCCACTGATCGTGGCGCGATCTCCGGGAAAGCGCTCTTCGATCTTGTAGTCCAAGCGGTTGTGTCGTTTCTGGCTGAAATGGAGCAAGAGTGGCAACCCAGCCACAAGCACGGCCAGCAGCACCGCAACAAAAATCCCGACCCATGTCCCTCGGCCCTGGTCATCGATCATCGCTTCCCCTCTTTCTTCGCCGTTCGCGCCATCGGGCGAGACGCTCCGCTATTGCCTTTTCTTCCCCTTGATCGGTGGGAAGGTAATAAGTTCTGTCCCGCAAAGCCTCGGGGAGATGGGGTTGATCGGAAAAATGTTCGGGAAAGTCGTGTGCGTATTCGTAACCGCGGCCGTAACCAAGCTCGCGCATCAACTTGGTGGGCGCGTTGCGCAAATGCAACGGCACGGGCAAAGGGCCAAACTCACGCACGTCCTCGCTTGCCGCTAACATGGCTTTGTACGATGCGTTCGACTTCGGAGCGGTCGCCAAATACGTGGCGGCTTGGGCGAGCGGGATGCGTCCCTCCGGAAGCCCCACAAAGTGCACGGCATCTTTTGCGGCTACAGCGACCAGCAATGCCCGGGGATCGGCATTGCCGATATCTTCCGCGGCAAAAATGATCATGCGCCGCGCGAGGAACAACGGATCTTCTCCCGCCTCCAGCATGCGCATCATCCAGTACACGGCCGCGTCCGGGTCGCTGCCCCGCAAGCTTTTGATGAAAGCTGAAATCACGTTGTAGTGCTCTTCCCCAGCTTTGTCGTACAACAGCGCCCGGTGCTGCGCGGCTTCCTCGGCCAAAGCAAGGTCGATTACGGTCACTCCCCGCACGCGGGCGAGCTCCGCTGCCGACTCGAGCACGTTGTACGCCACTCTGGCATCGCCGTGTGCGTTCGCCGCCATGAATTCGAGGGCTTCGTGGCTGATCTCCAATCCCCAGCCACCCAAGCCACGCTCACGATCGCTCAAAGCTCGGCGCAACAAGAGTTGGATGTCCGCAACACTCAGCGGTTCCAACACCAGTACCCGGCAGCGAGAGAGCAAAGGCGCGATAATCTCGAAGGAAGGATTTTCCGTCGTCGCCCCGATCAGGGTCAGGGTTCCGTCTTCCACGTGGGGAAGAAACGCGTCTTGCTGCGCCTTGTTGAAGCGGTGAATCTCATCGACGAAGAGCACCGTTTGCCGCCCGTACAAGCGCTGATTTTCTCGTGCTCGGTCGATGATCGCCCGGAGTTCTTTCACGCCGGACAACACGGCAGAAAACTGAACGAAGTCCGCATTCACTTGCTGGGCCAAAAGCAACGCCAGCGTGGTCTTGCCGCAACCCGGCGGCCCCCAGAGGATCAGCGAGGGCAATTTGCCACCGCGCACCAGCTCGCCGAGAAACTTCCCACTTCCCAGCAGGTGGCTTTGGCCCACGAACTCGTGGAGTGAGCTCGGGCGCATGCGTTCCGCCAGAGGGGCCGCCTCTCGGCGGACAGCACTGCCCCGGGCAGCAAACAAATCGCTCCCGGCACTCGCGGGCCTTCGCTTCGCCATGGCAACGAGCCTAGCACACTTGTCGCCGCCAAGCCGCAACAGCGAGCGAAGGCCAATCGGGCCAAGCTTACTTTGCCGCTGTAGGCTGCTCTGCCTCCTCCATCGGTTCCCACCACTGGCACCACCAATTCTCGCCGACCAAGATGCGAATTTTCGGATGCCAGCAGTAAGCGATGTCTTCGTCGGGATTGAGGTAGTAGTAGCAATTCCGGCAGCGCTCTTCTCCGTTCGGCTTGCCCCGCAAGATGGCATCTTCAGCGAGATGCTTTAGTTGCAATGCCAGCTTTTCGTCTTCTGGCTTTGGTTCTAGCCGGGGTAGCTCCACATCTTCGGGCATCGAAACTGACCTCCTTCGTTTGGCCTCCAAGCTGCTGCATCCGCGTTTTCCCCACGTCCGTCGCGGGAGAGTCGGGTTGCAGCACCGAATCGCAGCGCATATAGCAAAAGCACTCTATGGGAGAAGCAGAATCCGACTCGCCGGTGTTCCGCCGCCCTTGGCTCAACCGTGAGCCGGGCCAATTGATTGGCCGGGGCCATCCTGCTGGCGATTTCCTCGAGGCATACCGGTGGCAGTTACTGGAAGAAGCGCCAGGGGTGTTGCGCGTGCGGGCACATTTGCCTGATCACGTGAAGAACCCGCGCGGACAACTCTTTGGCGGCTTTACCCCGACGTATATCGACCTCATCGCGTTGCTGACCGTGCGTGCGGGTCAGCCCCGCCAAGGTTGGAAGACCTGGCTCGCCACCACCAGTATGCGCATCGACTACTTCGAGCCTATCGTGGGGCCGCACTTCCTCATCGAAAGCAAGCTCGCCAAAGCGCGTGGGCGTACCCGCGCTGTAGAGACTCGTTTCTACGATCCGGAGGATACGCTGGCCGTTTTCGCCTTTACGTTAATTCGCGAGATGCCCCTCGGGCGCCCGCTCGGCGACGGCTGACGGCCAAGTTCCAGCCGAAGTTCCCACTTGTTCTCCGGCCGGATTTGGCGGGCGACGCTCAGCGAACGGCCAACACCCGCACGTCGAAAATCAACGTTTTTCCAGCCAGAGGGTGGTTTGCGTCGATCACAATGGTCTCTTCCCGAACTTCGTGAACTCGCACTTGCCTCTCCCGCCCGCTCGAGTCGCGCGCCACTAACTCCGTGCCGACTACCCAAGCCCCAGCAGGGACGAGCTCCTTGTCCACCTCGTAAAAGGCATCGGGAAGCACCGGACCGTACGCGAGCTCCGGGGGAATGCGGATCTCTTTGACATCGCCTACGTCAAGCCCCTCCAGCCCTTGCTCGAGTCCAGGGATAATTTCCTCTCTCCCCTGCGTATACTCGCACGCCTCTTCCCCCACGTTGCTCTCGACGATACTGCCATCCTCGAGCCGCAACGTGTACTCGATGGAAACGCGGCTGCCAGCGTGAATCCCCATTGGTTCCTCCTTGCTCGAATAAGCGCGAGCTTCGTGTCGCGCGGACGGCCGTTGCGCTGCTTCGTCCTGAGGGGCGACGGCCACCCCAAAGGAACCAACTGACTTGCCCTCAGCTCTTCACTAAGGTGCTTCCAACCAATCAGAAGTCATTGCCGGTGTCAATGCATCGCTGCCGAACCCAAAGCGGACCCACACGCACTCGATACACCGCCGACGTGAGCGCCCCCTGCTGCGATTGCGGCCCCTGGCAGACATTTCCACAAAGGATAAAAGACGCAGACACGTGAAACTGTTACAGCAATGGCCCATTGACTCTCGGCCCGTGCCGGCAAGCGCACGCTGGTCCGGGGTTATGCCTCGATGAACACTGCCGACGTTGTCATCGTAGGAGCCGGCTTTGCCGGAGCCGCCACGGCTTTTCACCTGGCCCGACAGGGGGTGAAAAACATCATCGTGCTGGAGCGAGAACGGATTCCCGGCTACCACGCCTCTGGCCGAAACGCAGCCCTAGGGTTTAGCTCGATTGCAGCGCCCGAGGCAGCAACACTGGCGCGGGAGGGGCTTGATTTCATCCGCACCGAAGCTGCGGCGCTTGCTGGGCGTAGCATTTTTCGCCCTTGCGGTTCGTTGTTGATTGCCTCGCAGGAGAACACGGGTCGCGACCTCCGCGCGATGCTGCCCCATCTCGACGGAGGCTCGGCTTGGTGGAGCGCTGACGAAGTGTTTCGCGCTCTGCCAATTTTGCAGGGAGCCAACTTTTTAGGAGCGGTTTGGGCTCCGCAAGATGGGGTCGTCGATATTCACGCCTTACTGGAGCTCTATCTGAAGGGAGCCACCTCCCGTGGCGCTCAGGTGTTTTACTGCACCCCGGTCCTCGCGATCACTGCGGCACAAGGGCAGACACTGGAAGTTCGCACACCTGCTGGTTCATGGAGCTGCGCTGCGGTTGTCAACGCCGCAGGCGCCTGGGCGACCGAGATCGGCCGGCTTGCTGGTTCTCCCCTTCTGCCGCTCGAGCCGCGGCGCCGCCACCTATTTGTGGGCAAGCCGCACATCCAAGTGGATCCGCACTGGCCTTTTGTGTGGCACGCTGACGTCGATACGTACTTCCGCCCCGAAGGCGATGGTTTGTTGCTCAGCCCCTGCGATGCCACCCCACACCCGGCAGTGGAACCTACGACCGACGAAAACAGCAAACTCCTCCTTGCGGAAAAATTGGAGCGGGCCTTTCCCCAGCTCGCGGACCTCGCCATTGCCCAAGCTTGGGCGTGCTTGCGCACATTCGCTCCGGATGAGCGCTTTGTCATTGGCCCGGACCCGGAGATTCAAGGATTCCTTTGGGTTGCCGGTCTCGGTGGCCACGGAATGACCACAAGCGCGGCAGTGGGGCGCCTCGCAGCCGCAGCGCTCCTCGGCGAGAAATCCGAGGAGCTCGGTTGGTTTTCTCCGGCTCGCCTGGTTCAGCGTGGGAGTTAAGCTTCACCAGCGGCGCGTCTCTCCGACGGCAAGCACCCAAGCATCCTCTTCATCGTAACCGAGGCGCTGCGCCGCTGAGCGAAAGCGCTGCGGTGGCTCGAGAATTGGCTCGTCCGTCAGGTCGAATGTGCCCCAGTGCATGGCAACCACCCGACGAGCACGCACGTCGCGCGCCGCTTGTACGGCCTCTTCCGGATTCATGTGCACGAACCGCATGATCGAAGGGGGGTCGTAAGCACCGATGGGAACGGCCGCCAGTTCGATCGGGCCCAAGCGATCGCCAATCTCCTTGAACCCAGGGAAATAACCGGTATCGCCCGCGTGAAAAAATTTGCGCTGTCGTCCCTCCACCACCCATCCTGCCCACAGCCGACGGTGATGATCGGTGACACCACGTCCGGAAAAGTGTTGGGCCGGCACGCAGTGGATGCGTACGCTGCCGAGCTCGAACGACTGCCACCAATCGAGCGCGACAAATCGTCCGCCCACGCTATGCACGAGATCCCCCATGTTCAACGGTACGAGAAACAACACCCCACGCTGGGCCAAGGCTTTCCAGGTGGGCAAGTCGGCGTGATCGTAGTGATCGTGCGAGACGATCACGAAATCCACCTGCGGTAGCTCCTCCAAGGGAATTCCGGGCGGCTGCAACCGGCGCGGCCCGGCAAACGACACGGGGCTCGCCCGGGAAGAAAAAATCGGATCGGTCAGGAAGGTCACGCCTTCCATGCGCACGAGAAAGGTCGAATGCCCAACCCACGTAATGCTCGGATTGTGTTGGATTGCTTGGCGGTCGTAAGGCACCCAGGGAGCAGCGCCGCTACGAGGAAGCCAAGAGGTCCATGCCTTGCGCAAGAAAAACGAAAGCATCTCCCCGGTTCCCGGCCAGGGCCGGGGGCCGGCAAGGTTGCAAAACTCGTCCCCGCAACGCGGTGCTCCTGCGCGTGCCATCGGGGCGAGAATAAGCAGAACGAGCATGCCGAGCCCAGTGCAAAGCGCGACTTGCCACCGCGCCGCTTTTTCCATGGTGCCCCTCAGTTAACCGAACCAGCATTGGCAAGGAAGACGAGCCCAGCGAGGTCGCCGGGTGACTGGGCAACCAGCCCCTCCCCAGTGAGTTCCGCCGGACGGTAACCCCAAAGAGCAGCGCAAAACGCCACGCCGGCGCGCGTGGCGGTCATGCGGTCAATTCCCGAGTCCCCGACCAGCAACGTATCACCAATGCCACGCCCCACTCGCTCACACAGGTAGAACACACCAGCGGGATCTGGCTTTCTTTGCGGTAACGTGTCGCCACCGCACACTACACCAACAAGTTCGCTGAGCCCGAGCCGGCGTAGAATCTCCTCGCTCAGATCGAACGGCTTGTTGGTTAGAACCGTAGCCACACCCCCATGCTCCTTCAGTTTTTGCAGCAGTTCCTGCACGCACGGGTACAATCGACTGTGAACAACCGGATTTGCCCGGTAGGACTCGAGAAATGCCTGCAGAACCTGCTCCCGCGTTTGCTCGTCGGCATTCGGCAATGCCTGCTCGACTAACCGCCGCGCCCCCTCGCCAACCATCTCGCGAACGGCATCAACCGAGCGCGGTGCCAACCCAAAGCGCACGAGCGCGTGGTTCAGTGCCGCCGCGATATCCTCTACCGTGTCCACGAGCGTACCGTCGAGGTCGAAGATGATGTGCCGCCAACGGAGTCGCATCGCTGTACAACGCTGCTACCGGTGGCCAAGAGGCAAGCCTGGGCGCTCCTCGGGTGGAACCAATACACAATGCGTGCCCCGATAAATTGTCGCCATGCATTTGTTGCAGTGAATGCAAAGGCCGTCGGACGTATCGCCCCTAGCCCACCGGGCAATTAAGTTGGGTTCGCGCAGCAACGCTCGGCCCATGGCCACGAAATCAAATCCCTCTTGCATCGCTGTGCGAACACTCGACAAGCGGTTCAAGCCTCCCAGAAGAATCAAGGGCAACCGCAAGGTGGCACGGAACCGCCGCGCCAAGGGTAAGAAGAACAACTCTTCGAACGGATAGGCGCGCAAAAACCTGCGCCCGAAAAGCCAAAAGCCCAGCCGCAACCATGGCGGAACCGATGCCGCCATCTCGGCCAACGGCACATCCCCCCGAAATAAATACATGGGATTTTCAAAGGAGCTTCCCCCACTGAGTTCGAGAGCATCGAGATGGCCGTCCGACTCCAAGAGTCGAGCAACCTCCAAGCTCTCTTCCACAGCAAGCCCACCTTTGACCCCATCGCTCATATTGAGCTTGGCGGTTACCGCCATCGCTTGGCCAACCTGCTGGCGCACGTGGGCCGCAATTTCGCGGGCAAGTCGGGCGCGCCCCTGCACCGTTCCGCCCCAAGCGTCGCGGCGCTTGTTCAGGCGTGGACTCAAAAACGCGCTTACCAGGTAGCCGTGTCCGAAGTGGAGTTCGATTGCGTCGAACCCAGCATCCAGTGCAAGCGTGGCGGCTTTGCCGAAGTTCCGAACAATCCTCCGCAAATCTTCTTCGCTCGCCTCTCGGAGAAAACGCAAGGCCCGCCCAACCCAGCGGCGCGACGGAGCCAGGCCTAGCCCGAGCGTGACCCCGACGGGTCCTGCATGCCCAAGCTGAATGGACACGGCTGCCCCGGCATGGTGAACCGTGTCTGCCAGCACCCGAAGGCCCGGTAAGCAACCCTCGTTGACCACAATCTCGTGTGGGGCACCACGTCCGTCGTCGCTGACGGCGCAGTACGCAAGCGTTGTTAGCCCCACTCCTCCTTCGGCGAACGCACGATGAAACTCGATCAGGTCCTCGGTGACCACACCGCCACGCGCGCGGCCTTCGAAGGTTGCGGCCTTGATGAAGCGGTTTTTCAGGCGCACCGGGCCGAGATGGGCGGGGGAGAACGGATCGACGGCCACTTCCCGGCTGGACACAGCGCTCGGCATCAAAAGCGATCGGGCCAGTGCGGGTGCCAGGGCCGCTCCCGCTCAAAGGCCCGAGCCAGTTGCAAAACCAAATCGTCGCGGTGGCGGGGTCCGACAATTTGCATTCCCATGGGCAGCCCGGCCCGAGAAAGACCAACTCGCACCGTGGCTGCGGGGTGCCACGATAAATTGAAAGGAATGGTGAACGACGCCACCCCGGCAAGGATTTGTGGTCGCCCTTCCGTTTCCTGTGGGAAAGGCCCCCCGGCGGGCGGCGGGTCGTACGGCACCGTGGGAGTGATTAACGCGTCGAACTCGGCAAACAACTCCGCACACCAGGCGTTGAGTTGCGCTCGCAACTTTGCTGCCTCACCCCAAAATTCGGGGCGCATCTCCCACCCGAGCTTGACGCCGCTCAAGAAAGTGCGGCCAAAGTCCTTTTCCTTTTCCGGGATCAGGTGGTGCAAGTGCGAAGCCAGTTCGAAGGCCCCCAACACCGCCCACTCGCGACCCAATTGCGGCGGGCCTCCGTGAATGCGGCACACCCGGTGCCCCAAGCGCTCGAACACTCGCACGTTTTCTTCCACGGCAGCCGCGATGTCCGACTGGACCACGGCGTAGCCCAGGTCGGGGGAAAACGCGATCCGCAAGCCCCGCGGCAACTCACCGCGCACGGCAGCCAAATACGAGATCCCCGGATGCGGTAAGCTGTTTGGGTCCCACGGCGACGGGCCCACTACTTGATCGAGAAACAGCGCGGCATCTTCCACTGTCTTCGTCAGGGGACCGTACACGGAAGTGTCCTGATAATCCCAATACTCCGACGGACCCCGAGGCACCCGGCCAAACGATACCTTGAGGCCGAAGCAGCCAGTGAAACTCGCAGGAATGCGGATCGAACCGCCGCCATCGCTCGCTGTGACCAACGGAAGCACGCAACCAGCCAGTGCTGCTGCGGAACCTCCACTCGATCCACCGGGAGTTCGCTCGAGATTCCATGGCGACCGGGTCACGCCGTACACGAGATTTTTCGTGATTGCCGTGTAACCGAACTCCGGCGCGTTGGTTTTGCCCACGACGATCGCCCCCGCGGCTTTCAGCCGCTCCACTTGCACCGAGTCGCGCTGGGCTACGTTCCCCCGAAAGGGCAAAGAGCCAAAAGTCGTCGGCAAGCCAGCCACGTCTTCCAAGTCCTTGACGCCCAAGGGAATGCCTTCGAGCGGACGCGCCTCGCCACGCCGGATTCTCTGCTCGGCTTCGTGGGCCTGTTTTTCTAGAGTCTCCAAGTCGAACCGCGCCACCACCGCATTGAGCTTCTCGTGCGTCTGATCGATCCGTTGCCAGGTCCAATGCAGCAACTCCCGTGGGGAAAACTCGCCCCGCCGGAGCGCAGCGCAAAGTTCCACTAACGACCATTTGAGCGGCTCGGGTAAAGACTTTTCCATCATGGCCAACGCAGTTTTGGTCTCAATCGGTCGCAGGGCGAGCGGCCAGTCGTGCCTCCCGGCGGCTGCGAAGGTATTCGATCACCGGAGGCATCACCGAGATCACGATGATGGCCACAATGACAAAGTGAAAGTTGCGCTTCACCACCGGAACGTTGCCGAACAAGTAGCCAGCGTACACGAAGCAACAAACCCAAGCGACCGCGCCGATCACGTTGTAAGCTGCAAAACGTGGGTAGCCCATCCGCCCGATGCCGGCGACAAACGGAGCGAAGGTTCGGATAATGGGAATAAACCGTGCCAAGATAATGGTTTTCCCTCCGTGGCGTTCGTAAAATTCGTGCGTGCGCTGAAGGTGCTGTTTGTTCAGCCAGCGGGAAGTTTCGCTCTTGAACACCGCGGGCCCAACGTAGGCACCGATACTGTAGTTCACCGCATCCCCCAAGATCCCCGCGATCATGAGCAAGATCGCCGCTAGGTGAACGTTGATCACTGCCCCTTGAACGGCAGCCAGTGCGCCAACAGCAAAGAGCAGGGAGTCTCCTGGGAGAAAGGGCGTGACTACCAATCCGGTCTCGCAAAACACGATGACGAAGAGCAGCAAATAAAGAACGGGGCCGAGTTGGCCGGCCAAGTGGTTCAAGTGGGCATCGAGGTGGAGAAAGATGTCGATGCCCTGTTGCACGTACTCGATCATAAACTAGGCAGCTCCTTCATCGGCGACGATGGCACGGCGCACACAGCGGCATTGGTCTGGCTCCTGTAACATAGAGGAAAGCAAGCTCGCAACGAGGTTCCGCTTCGCCCACAAGTAGCGGCAAGGGCCCGCCCCAGGCCACCAAAGCCTACGCCGCCGAAGAATCGACTCCTGGGTTTCTCCCACGCATGCGTCGTGCAGCGCGTGGCAGTTGGAAGGGGCGTGTTAGTGAATGTGTTTCTCCCACGCGTGTCCCGTGCACCGTGGGGGAAGGACACGTACGCCGGCGCACGCATCGCGTTGTCCAAACATGCCTGTTGCAGCGGGCGGCCAACACGAAAAAGACAGCAGTCGTCCCACTGCCCCCAACGTGGGCGCAGCCTAACCCGGTGCAACCCCGGTCGTGCGCACCTCTGGCGCAACATTGCCGCCCCCAAGGCACTTTGCCCTGGCGCTTCTGCGGGCCGTGCGCAAGCACGAAGACGCCTTGTCAATCCTGCGGCAAAGCAAGAAAGCAGGATCACCGCAGAAGCGGGCCACACCGTAGGTCGCTCACAGAACGAGGACCACCGGTTGCTCCAGGGTGCGTTTTAAATCCTCGAGGAACCGGCCAGCCTCGACGCCATTCAATACCCGATGATCGGCGGACAACGTTACCCGCATCGTTTTGGCGACGGCCAGTAGACCGTTGCGAACGACCGGGCGCTCCCGAATGCTCCCGACCGCAAGAATGGCCGACTGTGGCGGAGTAATGACGGCGGCAAAGGAATCGATGTCCAACATACCCATGTTGGAAATGGTAAATGTGGCGCCAACCAGCTCGGCGCCGGTAAACTTTCCTGCTTGAGCTTTCTCGACCAAGCCCTGGGTTGCTTGCGCGATTTCGCGCAAAGTCATGTTCTGGCAGCGATGGATCACCGGGGCCACCAAGCCATCTTCCACCGCTACGGCGATGCCGATGTTGATGTCCGCATGAATTTCCACCGAGCCATCGACCCAAGAAGCGTTTGCCCGCGGGTGGCGCGGCAGCACCAGGGTGAGAGCGCGAATTAGCAAGTGGGTGTACGTGATCCGCTCAGGGAACACCTGCGCGGCCAGCAACTGCTCCCGCAGCCGCGTCGCCTCGGTCATGTCGATCTCGCTCGTGACATAGAAGTGGGGAATTTCCCGTTTCGACTGCGCCATTTGCTTGGCCACCGTCTGTCGGAGCCGACTTTCCGGATGGCGCCCTGGCGCAGGTCCAGCCGCAGCCGTCAAACGGGGCTTCCAACGCAGCGAGGACGGCGGAGGTGGTGCGGGAGACGGAGCCTCGGGGGGCGAAGGTGGTGGTTCGGCTTTTGCCGCTTTTGGGGTTTCCGGCGGAACCGGAGCCGGGGTTGGTCGTGCTGCTGGTTTCGCCGAAGCCACGGTCACACGTTGCTCTCCAGCAGAAGGCGCGGGAGCTCCGGGTCGCAGTTGCCTCGCCTCTTCGCGCGATTCCGTTTCTGCCACAGGTCGCGTTGGCCGTTCCGCAGCGGCAACCTCTTCCAGAAGCGCGAGCACCGCTCCCACCGGGGCACTCTCCCCCTCCGGGACGCGAATTTCCTTGACGACGCCACTAGCCTCGGCTTCCACCTCCATGTCGGCCTTGTCGGTTTCCACCTCGGCAATCACTTCGCCTCGTTGCACCACGTCGCCGACGCGTTTGTACCAACGCAAGATCGTTCCTTCTTCCATCGTATCGCTGAGCTTCGGCATGCGAATCTCGATCGCCATCGTTTAACCTCCTCCGTGGCCCGCCCACTCTTAGCATCTTCGTTCTAGTTGGAGATTCCCAAGATTGCCGTGCTCCGGTAACTTTGTCCCGGTAGTTCACCAACGAAACGGACATTCCAAGGTTATGCCCGCGCGGGTGCTCGTTCTCAATGTCGGCTCGTCGAGTTTGAAGTTCGGCGTTTACGACGGCGCGTCCGCATCGGCAGAGTGCGCGGGCAACATCACGGGCATCGGTAGGCAAGCCCAAGCAGAGGTTCGTGATCTATCGGCTGAAGAACGGCGCTCTTTCTCTCTCGGGCCCATTACAAGCCGTGAAGCCGTGGAGTGGGTGCTGGCCTGGTACCGACAACGACACCCCGGCGAAGCGCCGGCGGCCATTGGCCATCGCGTGGTTCACGGCGGTAACCGCTTTACTGGCCCTACCGTGGTCACACCGGCTGTGTACCAAGCCCTTGCCGAGCTCAGCTACTGGGCACCGCTCCACCAGCCGCGGTGCCTCGAAGGAATCGAGCTCGCTCGAGAACTCTGGCCCCATGCCTTGCAGGTAGCCTCGTTCGACACAGCCTTTCACGCCACGCAACCGCGGGTGGCACGTTTGTTCGCACTGCCGCGGTACTTCGTGGAGCAGGGTATCATGCGTTACGGGTTTCATGGGCTCTCGTTCGCTTCTGTGGTGCGCCAGCTCTCTCAGTTTGCGCCCGAACTGCGCGAGCGCAAATGGGTCGTAGCTCACCTCGGCAGCGGCTCGAGTTTGTGCGCCATCCAAGGTGGTCAGTCGATAGCTACCACGATGGGCCTCACGCCCCTCGACGGCGTGCCCATGGCTTCCCGATGCGGGTCACTCGATCCTGGCGTTTTACTCTACCTTCTACGACACGGCGGTCTCGACGTGAATCAGCTCGAGCGGATGCTCTACACGGAGTCGGGGTTGAAAGGACTCGGCGAACTTTCCGGGGACTTCCGCGAGCTCTTGGCTAGCCAGAGCCCGCAAGCGCACGAGGCCATCGGCGTGTTCTTCTATCGAGTTCGACGCGAAATTGCCTCGCTGGCAGCGGCCCTGGAGGGCCTGGACGTGCTCGTGTTTACCGGCGGCATTGGGGAACACTCGGCCGAGGCGCGCGAGCAGATTTGCTCAGGGCTCCAGTGGCTCGGCGTGGAACTCGACCCGGAAGCCAACCGTGCCGGCAGCGGGCGGATCTCCCGCAGGGGCAGTCGCGTTGCTACATGGGTCGTCGCTAGTGACGAAAACGGCGAAATCGCGCAAGAAGCTTGCGCTCTCTTGCGTGCGTCTGGCACGCACTAAAACCAACGACAGAGGGAGGTTGGTCATGCGCCTCGAGTTACGACCTTGGCCAGGTGGGAACGTGGACGAGGAAGCCCTGAGAAACCAGCTCATCGAAGAAGGCTTCGACCCGTTTCGCTGGCAAGACCCAGCAGGCACGACCTACCAGCCCCACGCGCATGCACACGACGAAAGTATTTGGGTCGTGGCAGGCGAAATCACCTTTCAAGCGAGCGGCCAATCCTTTCGCTTGGGTCCTGGCGATCGCCTGATGCTCCCGGCCGGGACCTTACACACCGCACACGTGGGAAACTCCGGGGCCGTTTACCTGATCGGCCAAAGGCCCCCGCAAGCAGCACCACGCCCAAAAAAGACCTAGGGTCGGGCCTTCACCGGACGAGCCGTGGGACCGTGGCCTCGACCCTTCCGAGGCCCGAAGCCCGATGGAGTGCGAACGTACGGCTTCGGCATTCCATCAGGGCACCGCTCAGCGGCAGTCCCATCCACTCAAGACTCGCCACGGCCAAACAAAAACCAAACCCCAAGCAGCAAAAAACACACTCCTGCCAAGCGGCGCAACAGGTTTGGCGACACCCAGCGCGACACCGCCTCACCGGCCAACACGGCTACGGCGGACGTAGCCGTGAGAGCCAAGGCTGCGCCCAAAAACACCGCCCATCGGCTTTGACCTCCGGCTGCCAGGGACAGAATGGCCAACTGAGTCTTGTCACCAATTTCCGCCAAGAAGATCGCGGCAAATGTGGAGAGGAAAAGTTTGAAGTCCATCGCAGCTACCTCGTTCTCTGCAACCACCAAGAGTTACACTCGGGCACGTTGTTCCTGCACAGCTTCTTGTTTCTCTCCCAGCAAAAACTCGCGGATGGCAATAACCAGTTCGCGCGGGCGATCGAAGTGTACCATGTGGCCAGCACCGGGGATTTCGACGAACTGGTGGTTGCGAAAGCAGGCAAGGCGGCGTTCCAAATCCCATGGCTCGAGGTAAATCGCCCCGGGCCGATTGCGCCAAAACTCGCCGGACTCCGCCCCGTGAATGATCAACACCGGTGCCGTGATGTGGCGCCACACCGCCATGTTGTACTCGAGATGATATGGGCCCGTAACGGCCATGGTGGCCAACATGGGGTCGAACTTCCACTCGAGGGTACCGTCCTCCCGTGCACGTGTGCCCAACAAAGCCAGTTCCCGTGCTTTGGCTTCGGGCAAGCGCGGGTTGCGTTCCCGCAGTCGCCGATAAGCCGCCTCGAGATCGGGTAAACCTGGGTGACCTGCAAAGGCACGGTCGACACGGGCAAATCCTTCGACTGTGCGCCGAACGGCGTCGTCCATGTTGATTGGCGGGGGGCCAAGCCCTTCGATCAAGATGACCTTCGACGGCACGTCGGGAAAGCAGCCGCTGTAGTGCGCCACGACTTCACCGCCGAAGGAGTGGCCGAGCAGCACCGGCTTCTTAAGCCGCAATGCCCGCACCATGTTGTGCAAGTCGAGCACGAAGTGGCCGAAGGCGTAGTACGGCGTCGTCTCGCTGTCGCCGTGACCTCGCAAGTCAATGGCTAGCACGTGAAAGCGATCAATGAGGCTGCGTGCCAAGTCATCGAAGGAGTGCGAATGATCCCGCAGCCCATGCACGATCACCAGTGGTGGGAGCTCGGGCCGACCCCAATCGCGAAAGTGAATCCGCAACGTACCGCTGCGAAAAAAACGTTCTGAGTACTCTGGCATCACATTCCTCCTTCACCAGCATGGCTGTCCCGCGCCGGGACCGCCGCGCCCCTCCGCGCCTTTCGTACCAGCACGAGGGAAAAGACTCGTAGCGAGTCCCTACCGATGGTGCACCGTCGCCGATCCCTACCTGCGTGGGCAGTGTTCAGCCCCCGTGAGGGGTCACGATGATTTTGGCATGCCGTTCGGGCTGAGCCAGATCGTGAAAAGCAGCCGGAACCTCATCGAGGCCAACCCTGCCCGTGACCAAAGGTGCCACGTCGATTTCTCCCTCGGCAATGTGGCGCAAGGTTTGGGCGAACTCTTCCGGCGTGTAACCAAGCACAAATTGAAGCGACAGCTCCTTGTTGATGCCGTAAATCGGGGCGATGCGGTCCATCTCCATACACACCCCGGCCACGATCACCCGCGCGCCGTGAGGAGCATGGCGGAAGATGTCTTGCAAAATTCCCGGCACACCGACGCACTCGAAAATCACCGCTGGCCGGCCCCCCGCTCTCTCCCGGTACACCGCAAAGGGAGATTGCTCGTGTGGATCGACCACTACGTGTGCCCCCATTTTTTCCGCCAGCGCGCGCCGCGTGGGCGAATAATCGGCAGCAATGATGGGCTCGACACCCTTTAACTTCAGTGCAGCCACAACGGCCAAACCCACGGGCCCGCAACCAATGACCAGGGGACAATCCCACGCCTGCAGATGTGCTTTCGCCACAGCGTGCACCCCCACGGCCATGGGTTCGGTAAGCGCAGCGTGCTCTGTGGCCAAACCATTGGGCACCGGCAGTAGGAGGGCTGCCGACAAAACCATGTACTCCCCGTAACCGCCTGGAACCTCGTTCGAGTACCCGACGCCTTGGATGCCACCGCCGCGAAACACCAGCGGCATGGACACCACTCGCTGCCCGCGTGGCACGGTTGCCGTGGTGCGCGGACCGTAGTCCAACACCTCGCAACAAAACTCGTGCCCCATCACCACGTCACGTTCCAGGTCGAGATGAAACGGTGCCCCCGTGTCTCGTGCTGCCTCGACGAGTTTGTCTGCATGCTGAAGGGTGTGAAGATCCGATCCACAAATGCCGCAGGCTAGAGTGCGCACCAAAACTTCGCCCTCTAGCGGCTCCGGGTCGGGAATTTCATCCACCACCAATTGCTGCTTGCGCATCACCACTGCTCGCATTGGCTACCCTTCCTTTCAGCCCGTTGGCCACAGGGCGCGCAGGTTAGCAGAGCCTTGCCCGTTCGTCTGTAAGCGGCAACGGCTTCGGAGCGCTTGGCTTTCGCCACATCCAGATGCCCGCCGAGCGTTCGGGAACGCCTTCGGCGATGCCCCCGCACGCGATGTCTCGCCGGCGAACGAATCGCGTACGCACGGCGAAGTCGCGTGCCACCGGTGCGCGCCACAGCCAGGGCCGCGTGGAGGGGTGCGCCAATCGGTGACGGGCTGGCCCAGGCAACCTTCGGAGTTGCCTTTCGGCGCCTGCACCAGACCGATCACCATGAGCGTTTATCCTCGCCTTCCAGATTCACAATCGTCACCCCTGCTCCCCCTTCTTCCGGCTCTGCCGGGTGGAAGCTCACTGGATAGGGCGAGTGCTGCAAGTATTCGCTCACGGCCCGCTTCAGGGCCCCACTCCCCACTCCGTGAATCACGCGCACTCTGGTTGCGCCGGCGCGTACGGCTCGATCGAGGAACTGTTCCAACCGCTCGATTGCCTCGCGAGCGCGTAAGCCGAGCAAGCTAATTTCCCTCGGCTCCTCGGTTGTGGGGACCGTACCGGTTGCTCCTTCTCCCCGCTGCGGTGCCGACCCGGGCGGAGGCGCACTGCGCAGGCGCGCCCGCGGCACCTCGAAACGCATACTGCCGCGCTCGATCCAAGCTCGTTCGCCGGCCACCTTCGTTAGCCGGCCACGTACTCCCTGCCCCACAACTTCCACCCAATCACCAATGGCAGCCTCCCTCTCCGGGGTTACCGGCTGCTGCCACTGCTCCAGGGCTGCGTCCACGGCGTCGTGCTCTCGTTGCAAGAATTGGCGCAACGTAGTCCGATCGGCCTCGCCCTGTTGCACCCGTGCCAGCAGCTCTTCGCCTCGCGCGCGGAGTTGTCGCAAAAACTCCTTGGCTTCATGCAGCTCCGCCGACCACTGGCGCTGCTTTTTCTCGCGAAGTTCGGCAGCAAGGCGCTCGGCCTCTTTGCGGGCCTCTTCCGCCCTTTGGCGAGCTTCTTCCGCGCGAGCCAGCCGTTCCTCGTACAGCCTGCGGGTTTCCTCCAAGCGAGCCAACGCTTCGGCTAGTTCTTGCCCTTGCCGCGACCGCGCCTGGCTAGCCGCCTCGAGCAGCGCCGGAGGTAAGCCTAGGCGTTGAGCGATGGGGAACGCCAAGCTTTCCCCTACCGTGTGGTAGACGAGCCGGTATTTCGGCTCGAGTGACGACACATCGAAATCCACCGAGGCCGCCAAACACTGAGGCTCGGCCAGTGCGAACAACTTCACGGGCGAGTAGTGCGAGGTGACAGCGAGCAACATGCCCGGACGTGCCAAGGTGCGCAGCAAGCCCACGGCTAACGCTGCGCCCTCCTCCGGATCGGTGCCCACCCCAGGCTCGTCGAGCAAAATCAGTGCAGGGGGATGTGCATCGCGAACGATCTCCACCAAATTAGCGACGTGGGCAGAAAAGGTGGACAAGTTCCGGGCTAGGCTTTGCTCGTCGCCGATATCGGCAAACACCCCGGAAAAATGCGGCAACTGGCTTCTCTCGGCAACGGGCAAAAGAAACCCGCTTTGCGCCATCAGCGCGAGCAACCCCAGGGTCTTCAGCGCCACGGTTTTCCCGCCAGTGTTCGGTCCGGTGATCACCAGCACGGTTTTGTCTCGCGGCAGCAAGAGGTCGATGGGCACGACCGTGCGCGGTTGGGCCAGCAGTAAGGGATGGCGAGCGGAGCGCAATTCGATCTCTTCGGCGCCGATCTTGGGCACCGTGCCTTGATACGAGCGACCGTAACGCACCAGCGCGGCCAAGCAGTCGAGCTCCGTCAGCGCCTCGAACGTGGCCAGCAGGGCCGGTTGTTCCGTTCGCACCATTTCCGTAAGGTCGGCCAGAATCCGCCGTACCAAGCGCTCTTCCTCTTTCGCCGCCATCATCAGGCGGTTATTGGCCTCGACCGCGAACAACGGTTCGATGAAAGCAGTCTCGCCGGATGCAGAGCGGTCTTGTACCACTCCTTCGAAGCGGGCTGCATGAGTGCTCCGCACTGGAATGACGTAACGGTTGTGGCGCAAGGTAACGAAATGGTCGGCAAGCACTTCTTGCATGTGCGGCTCATGCAGCAGCGCTTGCAACCGCCGCTCGAGGCGGGCGCGCAAGTGGCGGATTTCCCGCCGCACTTTAGCCAGCTCTTCGCTGGCATCGTCGGTAATCTGTCCGTGCTCGTCGAGGGCACGGTGCAATGTTGCCCGCAATTCCAGCAGCGGGGCGATCCGGTCGAGCCAAGGTTGCAAGGCAGGGTAAGGGCGCACGTGCTGTCGGAGAAATCTTCGCGTGTCCTCGGCGGCGTCGACCACCTGTCGGATTGCGAGTAAGCTCGGGCCATCGAGCACCCAACCCGGACGGGCAGCGGCGAGCAAGCTAGCGCGAATGTCGGGGAATTCACCCAGTGGCAGTTCGCCATGTTCGCCCACCAGCGCCGCAAGCTGAGCTGTGCGGGTAAGGGCTGCGTTGGCTTCTTCGAGGTTGCTGTGGGGGCGGAGGGCCGAGCAAGCGGCTTTGCCGGAAGGCGACCGCGCGAAGTTAGCGAGCTGCTCGAGAACGCGGGGAAATTCTAAAGCTTCGAGGTCGCGCTCGCGCACAAACCGCCTACTTTTGCGTCGCGTTTCGCCGCCGGTCCACGGGCCGTAACACGATCACCCGCCCATCCGCAGGTGCGACTTCCCTTCCTTCTTGGCACGCAGGCGATGTCGGCGGCCCCAATCTGGTACGCACTGCCCTTCCCGGATTGCGCAAAATCACTTCCGCCTCGGCAACGGAAATGGGGCGACCAAAGAGGTACGTTGGCCGGTCCCACGGCTCCTCGCGAAAGGTATTTGCCCAGGCAGCGAACTCCTCGGGCGAGGGCTCGTGCCCAATTGCGTGGGCGCAACGCCGCACGAGGAAGCCCAGCATGATCTTGCCTTCGCCGCTTTGCTCTGCCACGGCCGGTTCCCTTCGTTCCGCTTTAACGCTGTCCACCCACTTCACGCTTGCGCCCGAGGTTCGCTCGCCGACTGCTCCGCAATCAGGCGGTCCACTTCCATTTTGAGCCGAGGAAGCACGTCTGCGTAAGAAAAAGTGCCCAATTTTTGCGAGCCGCGCTTGAGGTTGACCGTGGTTGGCCCGCACCAAAGTCCGATGTCGGCATCGTCGGTCTCGCCCGGACCGTTGACCCTACATCCCATCACGGCAATGGTGATCCGGTAGTTGGCCGCGTAACGGGTCAACTCTCGCACCTGCTCCGCTAGTTCCACGAAGCGCTCGTTTTCCACGCGCGAGCAGCTCGGGCACGAAATGATGTTCAATCCCTCGCCGAAATCGGGCACTGTGAGGAAACGTTGGGCGGCGACGTCGGCCAAAATTTGCTTACCGGCCAGCACCTCCTCGTGTTTGCGCGCATTGGGCAAAGTCAGGCTCACTCGAATCGTTTCACCGACACCCTTGGCCAGCAGCGGTTCGAAGGCAAGCCTGGTCTTGATCACTCCTTCTGGGGGCATGCCCGCCTCGGTAACCCCGAGGTGCAGCGGCACGTGAGGGCGTTTTTCGGCGAAGCGCTCGTTTGCGGCCACCACCTTGCGGGGGTCGGAATCCTTCAGCGACACGACGAAGCGTTCGAAGCCAAGGTCTTCCATCAAGTCGCAGTGGTACATGGCCGACTGTACCAATGCTTCCAGCGGGTCGGGTGGGTACTTGTCCAGAAATTCGGGAGCGACCGAACCGCAATTGACCCCGATGCGCAGGGCGACTCCATG